>JAMOPX010000131.1 GCA_027064285.1 Desulfobacterales bacterium
GTAATCAATAGGCAGACCAGTTTGATAAACCTCTACAATCATCTCCCAAGCTAATTGCAACTTGGTGCGATATCGCTTGGATTGACAGTGCTGTCTTGGACGCCAAAGCCGAAAAGCAACAGGAATATGCCACTAACAGCTCTCATCATCGCACGTGTAGAAACATTATGGATACGCAACAAACGATCAATGGCATCATGAGCACGGCCAGGCAACCAATTAGATATTCGTGTCCCATTCTGACGTCGATCCAGCAAGATTAATCCTGTAATGTATATTGCCATCAAACTAAATACCAATGGTGAAAGTATTACTTTTAAACCAACTACTTTGAGATTTTCAACTACTTGCCCAAAAAGCCATCGAGTGATAGGATAAAGTCGGGACGCCATCGTAAAATACCTCCTATTTTAAATAGGATTAAAGTTTTTTTACCCCCACGAGGAGGCGTCCCATTCTTTATAATTAATTGGCTAACTCTTCAAGTGCGTAAGTCCTGCCCTTTATACACAATTTTTCTAAATATGTTGTAAAAATATCTCTATTTGCTCATATGATCAGAAACAGAAAGCTAAGGATAGGAAAAAGGCAACGGTTTTAGCCCGAAACTGTTGACTTTGAATCAGCAATAGCATACCATAGAAACATGATAGAATCTAAACGCACCAAAGGTTGTGTCTATCACATAGCATACCATATAGCCTGGATACCGAAATACAGAAAATCAATTTTGGTTGGAGAGATAGCAAAAAGATTGGAGAGTCTAATTCACGAGATAGCAGAAAAGTATGGTTTTAAGATACTTGCACTTGAAGTAATGCCAGACCATGTTCACCTATTTGTTTCTGCACATCCTAAATTCGCTCCAGCTACTCTCGTTAAGCTGTTCAAGGGGATAACTGCAAGGAAGTTGTTTAAAGAATTTCCAGAACTTAAAAAGAAGCTTTGGGATGGACACCTCTGGACTCCATCCTACTATGTTGGAACTGCTGGGAATGTATCTACTGAAACAATAAGGAGATACATAGAAGAATGTCAGAGAAAGTAAAAAGAGCTATAGTCTTTGAACTAAATCATCTGCCGAAAGAACAACGGATAATACTTGCACACCTCACCTACTATGCTGGAAGACTTTGGAATCAGGCAAACTATCTTGTTATACCAAAACTATTGTATAAATATTTTTATAATGTATAATTAGCCATTATGAAAATGATAGACAGATCATTAATAAAAGAAAGTATAGAAGAATTGAGAGAACTTCAAAAGAAAGTTTCACACCGCCGTTTTGTTCTACGTATACAGATGCTTATACCAATTGCTCACAACAAAGTCATATTATAAAGGATACTAAAAATAGTTCTGGAATGTTTGCATGATACAATGTGTCTCTTTCATAGGCAAATGGTATTATATTTCTAAAAGAAAATCCCCGGAAGCCATTAAAAGAGATAACAAAATTACTTCATCTGCATTATGAGACATTAAAGAAATGGTAGAAGAAATACAAGGAAGGGAGATTAGAAAGGTTACTTGAATGGGAAGTAAAAGGATATCCTGGGAAGATGAAGGAGGAACAACTTAAAGAATTTGAAAAAGGAGAGTTCAAATACTGTCCTTAATACCTGATAGACAAAGACATAGCAGCAGCTTTTGTTATAGGAAGAAGAGGATTGGGATTTGCTAAGGAAGAGTTTAGAGATAGGCTTCGATCTGAAAAGAACAAGTGGAAAAAGATACCTATCAGAAAAGAGTTGTTTAAAATATACAGTCATATTAAAGAAGTAAGAGATCAAGTGGGACGAATAAGCTCTGAGGGTGATTCAGCTGCCCAAGATCAGGCCTCTGGAAGGAATAAGCCTGTGAGGGGTCTTTTAAAGAAAAGACAAAAAAGCTGGAGAGTCCTCAGAGCCGTTTTCATTTTTCCTCTTCTTGGAAAGTCCTTTATAAGGGACTTTTGTCCCTTAAGACGAATACTTGTCTTAGGGGACTGGGAAAGGGTGGTGAGAAGGTTAGTTCCTGTACCTGGTGCAGGAGCTATGGTTGGCCAAAAACCGCCAGGTGGGGCTGGCCATCCTGAAAAGGCGGAATATAAATACCCCACCCAAAATTGCACTAATGTGCAGTTTTGTTAACCAGGTTTCTATGAAGATAAGCAAAAGAAGGGTAGAGCTTATAAAGCAGATTCGAAACATTTTAAGAATCATATATTCTAAGCAGATAGCAGATGAGCTTATAGGTAAGTTAAAGAATATGATGGATATATATTCTAAGAATGAACTTATACGCTTCAAAAGAAAAAGATATAAGAACCAGCCTGTTATTTCGGAAAAAGATTCTATACTAATTACCTATGCAGATAATATTCAGAAGAAAGGAGAAAAACCTTTGGTTACGCTGCATCATTTTCTAAAAAGATATGTAAAAGATGTGATCACTGGGGTTCATATACTTCCCTTTTTCCCAAGTAGCTCTGATGGTGGATTTGCTGTGATAGATTACAAAAAAGTGGACCCTCAATTTGGCACATGGGAGGACATAAGAAGAATAGCAAAAGACTATCATCTAATGGTAGATCTTGTGTTAAACCATGTATCCAGCAAGTCTAAATGGTTTCAGAGGTTTTTACATGGAGATAAAAGATATCTTAATTACTTTATCTGGTATGATAAGCCAATAGAGATGCCTGAGGTATTCAGACCAAGGGAAACCCCTCTTTTCACCAAATTCAAAACAGCAATGGGAGATAAATATGTATGGACTACATTCAGTGCTGATCAGATAGACTTAAATTACAGGAATCCAGAAGTCTTAATGAGGATAATAGATGTGCTTCTCTTTTACATATCTCAGGGTGCAGAGATTATAAGGCTTGATGCAGTAGGATATATATGGAAAGAACCACATACAAGTTGTGTAAATCTTGCCAAGACCCACCAGATAGTAAAGCTCTTCAGAAGAGTGCTTCAGTATGTAGCACCTTATGCTATGCTACTTACAGAAGCTAATTTTCCTTATAAAGAGAATATTGCATATTTTGGAGAGGGTGATGAAGCACATATGGTTTATCAATTTTCCCTGCCTCCTTTGGTCTTAGATGCTTTTTTGCGGAAGGATGCGTCTAAGATTCAATGGATTACAAAGAGAACAAGACCAGATCTTCTGTTCTTTGATTTTCTTGCTTCTCATGATGGAATAGGACTTCTTGGAGCAAAAGGGATACTCACAGAGGAGCAGATAGAGAATCTTGTAGAACTCACTTTAAAGCATAACGGCCTTGTGTCTTATATGAAAAGAGGAGACAAAAAAGAGCCCTATGAGCTTAATATCACCTATTTTGATGCTATAAATGATCCAAACAATCCTTCAGATCTTCTTCAAATCCAAAGGTTTATGGCTTCACAGGCAATTATGCTTTTCTTAAAAGGTGTGCCCGGCATATATATTCACAGCCTATTAGGTTCAAGAAATTATTATGAAGGTGTTAAAAAAACAGGAATAAAGAGAATGATAAATAGGCAGAAGCTCAAACTTGTAGAGCTTGAAGAAGAGCTAAAAGATAAGACATCTATAAGACACCAAGTATTTGAGAATTATTTAAAACTTCTGGATTTTAGAAAAAGGGTTAGAGCATTTCATCCAAGGGGCATAAAAAAAGTAATAGATATAGATAAAAGATTGGTTTCAATAGAACGCAAGATGGGGAGTGAAAAGATCTTGGCTATTATAAATGTAAGTGATGAAAATATTCCTATGTCTGATTATCAACTCTATTTTGATCTTATTTCAAGAACACTTTTTGATGGTGTAGCAGAACCTTATGGAATATATGCATTAAGGGAATAATCGGGACGACAGGATTTGAACCTGCGACCCCCGCCTCCCGAAGGCGGTGCTCTACCAGACTGAGCTACGTCCCGAAATCACTTCTACCAAATTTTTTACCATCCTTGCTGTAGCACCCCAGATTATATCACCATTATATTCATAAGCAAGACTATTATAAACCTTGCCATCGTGATATATAGATTTAAATGTTCCTGTTCCATTTTGTAAAAAGAAATCAAGTGGTATAAAGATAATTCTATCTACTTCTGCATCATTTATCTTAAATTCATAAGGATATGGTATCACTCCTACAAATGGATGTACTATATATCCTGAGGCATAAGTAATAGTATCATCAAGTTTTCCCAATAATTTTACATCCTCTGCCTTTAGTCCTATTTCCTCTTGAGCTTCTCTTAATGCTGCATATTCTGGAGATGGATCTGTACTGTCTATTCTTCCCCCAGGAAATGAGATTTGGCCCTTATGATGTTCTACATTATTACTTCTCTTTGTGAATAAAAAATATACCTTTCCATCTTTTTCAAACATAGGAATAAGCACTGAAGCTTCTTTATAGGAATCTAATTTTGGAATGGATGCGGGCTTTGTGAGCTTAAGCCTCTCATTAATTAACCTTATACAATCTGAGGTATTCATCCACTTTCTCCTTTATTTCCTTGGTGATAAACTGCCATTTGTCATTAATTAATACAGGAATTTTTTCACTATATAAGTATTCTACAAGTTCGCTCACCTTCAGGATACTGTATACGGGAATGCCTGTATTTGAAGTAAATTCTTTAATATTGCTCTGTTCTCTATCTACAGCTATTCCAAGGCCAATTATTTCACATTTTAAGCCATTTACTTTTGCTTCAGTTTTGATCTTACTAATAAAGTCATACTTTGTTTTCATAGAAGTAATCACATCATCTAATATGAAAACTTTGCTTCCATCAAAAAGCGCATTATTTACCATAATACCTTTTTTCCCGCTCATTTCACCATGAGATTTTACTTCTTTTCTATCATAGTCAAATAATAGATCTATCCCATATTTGTTCCACAGAGCAACCGCAGTGGCAAGCACAATAGCACTGCCTTTATAAGATGGCCCAAGAAGTATATCTACTTTTTCAGCAATTCCATAATAGACCATCATGTCCGCATAAAAAGATCCCAGTATATAACTTAATTTGCCGGTACTGAATTTTCCCATATTGATAAAAAAAGGGCTGGGCCTACCATCTTTAAGTTTGAGGCCTTCTTTAAAGAAAAAAGCCCCTATTTGTGCTAAAAGTTTTGCAAATTCCTTTTTTTTCTGCTCTTGCATTAGTTGAAATTCAGCAAGTTAGATGAAAACATGCTCCAATTTTTTTATTAGAGCCAAAGTACCTATTAAACATCTCAACAGCTTTTTCATTAGGTACAGCGATAAACTCTATGCTTTGGGAAGTCAAATATTCTGCAAGACCTTTTTCAGGTCTCATAAGTCCATTGATTCCAGTTCCTACTATGATCATGTTTGGTTTTTTATTTATAAGGGATTCTATATCTTCTTTTGACAAAATATGACTGCTTTTTCTCCACCACGGTTCCTTTATGGTTCCATCAGGGTATATTATCAAATCAGATTGATATGTTTTTCCATCTATGGTGATTGAACCAAATCCAAATTTTTCTATCCTCATACTCTTTTTCCTTATTCTGCTTTTGTTTAAAAATTATCAATTTTTTGCTACTTAATCAACAGTATGGTTTCTATATCAAATCCAATTTTGGGTTTTACACTTATTGTGATATTTGGCTATTTAGGAGGGCTGTTAGCAAGAAGACTCCATCTTCCAAGTATCATAGGTAATTTAAGCGCAGGACTTATATTTGGACCTTTTTGCATAAAAATATTCTCTCACGAGCTTATAGAAAGTGGACTTTCTCCCTTAAATTCTATCGCATTTGGTTTTATAGCCTTTTCAATAGCTCTTCATTTAAAGATAGAAGAATTTAAAAAAGTATGTATTTTGACCTTCTCTGATATATTGCTCACTGGTTTTCTCATTTCTTTTGTTTTTTTTCTTGTTACTGGTTCTATACTTTTCTCTTTATTACTGGGAATTACAGGAGCCACTACAGCACCAGCAGCAAGTCTTGCTATTGTTCATGAAACAAGAGCCAAAGGTCCGCTTGTTTCTGCCCTGTTACCAACTATAGCATTAAACAATGTAGTTTGCACAATCCTGTTTACATTCATTCTTGGTCTTCTATCCAATAGTGGATCCGCATTATTTCATACAGGATTGATTCAGCTCTTAATCGCCTTATTCTTAGGCATAAGTGCTGGGGTATTATTCTGTTTTTCTGTGAGTTTTATTAAAAAGCTCAAGATAAATATATTATGGGCATCTTTTTTTTCATTGATGATTTTGGTCGGGATAGCAGACCAACTTCATATTTCTCCACTTTTTGCTTCTATATGTATGGGACTGGTTATAACAAACACAAAAGAGATAGCAGATGAAGTATTTGAAGCTTTTAGTAAGATCGAGTCTTTTATTTATCTTTTATTTTTTACAATGGCAGGTGCTCATTTAGATCCATCCTTTATTGCCCAAAAATGGAAGCTTATAATTTTATTTGTAGCTTCCAGGGCCATTGGAAAGCTTGTTGGTGGATATATTGGTGCTTTTTTTACAGGACTTTATAAAAAAGCTCTCTTTGGAATAGGATTACTTCCTCAAGCAGGATTAGCTCTTGCTTTCTTACTTTTACTCGAAGATAAAGGATTAGTCCCTTCACTTATGGAAACTTATTCTGCAATAATTCTTTCTGCAGTGGTATTAAATGAATTTCTTGGCTCCATTGCTACAAAAATATTATTTAGATTAACAAAGGAGGAAGGGAAGGCATATCCAGCAATATTTGGATTTATCAAAACTGATGATATTGTTATGGGAATCGATGCTGAAGATAAATGGGAGGCAATAGCAAAGCTTGTGCATCACTTGTGTGTAAAAAAGGGTATTCCTTTTTCTCAAGAAGGTCAGCTATTAGAAGGAGTTATAAAAAGAGAAATGTCTATGACTACAGGGATTGGCAGATCATTGGCTATTCCACATGGAATAGTTCAAAACCAGCAGAATATAATAGGTATATTTGCTATTTCTTATAAAGGCATAGATTTTGGTGCAATGGATGGAAAACCTGTACATTTTATAATCTTAAGTCTAATCCCTGAAGACAAGCTGGATGAGCATCTCAGATACCTTACTCAGCTTTCAAAGATATTTAGTAAACCGTTTATTTCGGCTGCGCTTATGGAAGCAAGAACAGAAGAAGAGGTGCTGAGGATACTTTGGGAAGCTCAGCAATAAGTTAAATCTTCTGGAGTAATAGCTACTACATTATTTATATCTTCTTCGTTACATATAAGCATAACTAGTCTGTCTATTCCAAGTGCTATTCCACTGCAATCTGGAAGTTGTTTTACCTTAAAAAAAAACCCTTCTGGCATGGGATAGGGCTCTTTTTTCAATTTTTTTCTTTTTTCATTTTCTATTTTAAGCCTTTTTTTCATCTCTTTCATATCTATTAGTTCTGTATATCCATTTGCGATTTCTAATCCACATATATAAAGTTCAAATCTTTCTGCATGGTTATCTTTTAGCTTAGATAAAGCTGCCATAGATACAGGATAGTCCTTTAAAAATACAGGTTTTTCAATTCCCAGCTTAGGTTCTATTTCATATACCATGATTTCTTCAAATAAACCTCTGTCTACAGCATCATGCAGAGACATAGATCCATAGCGTTTAAATGCCTCATGTACAGTAATCTGGTGCCAAGGTGGAGTTAACACTATCTCTTTTTCTCTATACTTTATACTTTCTTTTCCAAGTAGCTCTCGACACAAAAAGATTATAAGAGATTCACATTCCCGCATTAAAGCATTATAGTCAATTTCCACATGATACCATTCCAACATAGTAAATTCTGGGAGATGAAGTTTTCCTTTTTCCCCTTTTCTAAAGCATTTGCATATCTGAAATATCTTTTTATATCCAGAAGCCAAAAGCATTTTCATGCATAACTCTGGTGAAGTGTGTAAATATCCATCTTCTGCTTTTATAGCATCTATATAGGATTCAGGAATCACATATGGTAAAAGAAAAGGGGTTTCTACCTCTACGAAACCCCTTTTTCGAAAGAATTCTCTTATTTTGTGCAGTATCTCTGCTCTCAGTTTTATAATTTCTTTTTTATTCTTTAATCCTTGTAACATATTCTCCAGTTCTGGTATCCACTCTGATCTTTTCCCCCTCTTCTATAAAAGTTGGTACACGGATTACATAGCCTGTTTCCAGAACCACAGGTTTTGTATTACTTGAGACAGAATCTCCTTTTACCCAAGGCTCACTTTTAACCACTTTTATATCTACAAAGTTAGGAAGCTCTATCCCTATGGGTCTTCCTTCAAAAAACAGCACTTCTACTTCTAAGTTATCTATAAGGAAATTCTTTGCATCTCCTACCTGCTCTTCTGTGAGAAATACTTGTTCATAAGTTTCCATATCCATAAAGCAGTATTGATCATCTTGCTTATATAGAAATTGCATCTTTCTTTCCTCTAAATCCGCGGGCTGGAAGGTGTCTATGGAACGATAGGTCTTGTCTATTATTACTCCAGTAATCATGTTTTTAAGTTTGCATTTATATAGGGCTTGTCCTTTTCCTGGTTTAGAAAATTGAAAGTCAATTATTATATAAGGTTCATTATTTATTACTATCTTTAGTCCTTTTCTTAAATCACTTGCTGTGTACATCTTTTCTACACTCCTTTCTTGCTATTTTTATAGCTTCTTTTAGATCGATATCTCCATCATAAAGGGCCCTTCCTATGATAACTCCTTCTATCCCATAAGAAGAAAGGTCTATAATTTTTTTGATATCTTCAATAGTTGCTACTCCACCAGAAGCAATAATAGGAATATTTACAGAAGAAGCTAACTTTTTTGCTGCCTCTATATTAGGGCCTGTTTTCATCCCATCTCTTTTTATGTCTGTATAAATAATAGAAGCTATATCATAGCCTTCAAATCTTTTAGCAATCTCAGTTGGAGTAAGTTTACTGCCTTTTACCCATCCTTCTACTGCTACTTGCCCATCTTTTGCGTCTATTCCAAGAATTATTTTTTTAGGATATCTTTGAGTAGCTTCTATTAACATATCTGGAGATTCTATTGCAATAGTTCCAAGTATTACATATTTAACTCCAATACTTATGTATCTTTCTATGGTTTCAATATCTCTGATACCTCCGCCTACCTCTATCTCTGCTGGCACACTTTTGACTATTTTTTCTATAATGTCAAAATTTATAGGTTTTCCAGAAAATGCTCCGTCCAAATCAACCACATGAATTCTTTCTGCTCCCAATTCATACCATCTTTTTGCCATTTCCTCTGGCTTATCAGAAAATATAGTTTTAGCCGAAGCAATCCCCTGTTTCAGTCTTACACATTTGCCCTCTTTTATGTCTACTGCTGGAATAATCTTCATTTTTTACATTTCCTTTGAGTCTTTAAAAGTTTTTTTACCATTCCGGCTATTCCAATTTCAGCTAATCCTTTAGCTGTAAGCCATCTTCCTTTTCCTTTTATGAATGTTTTTATTTCTAAAAGATTTTCACTTAAAGACTTTTGAGTTTTATCAAACTCCTCTGTCCAGACAACCTTACCTTCTTCTGTTTCTATAAGATGTAGGTCAAAACTAACAGAAGCTGGTTTCATAGCAGAAAAATCAGATCCTACTCTTTCTTCCCACCTAAATACATATCCTAATAATACTGCATCGGCATCAAATGCAAGCCCTATCTGTCTTAGGTAGTTTAAAAGAAGTTCTTTTTTTCTTGTATTATCAATTACTTGGTATAAATCCCAAAATTCCTTTTCAACCATTTGAGGCATTACAATCTCAAAGTATTTGTTATTGCTTATGTGTTTCAGAAAAAGGTTTGTCATCACAGTTGTCACATCCTTTGAAACCCTTTCCCCTCTAAAAGTATTGTTTGAGATAGGACATCTTACATAAGAGCTTCCTTTAAAAATAGGAGAAACTGGTCTGAATCCTAAGATTACAACCCTTTTTAAACAAGGTATTTCTTCTTTTTCCCACCTGAGTTCATTTCTTCTAAAAGAGCAAGAAACAACAGATATAAGAGATAGTATTAAGATAAACGTGGGAAAAGATCTTTTCATCATAAAAGTCCTTTTGTGGATGGAACTTGGCCAGAAAGTCGTTCTTCCTTTTGTTTTGCCCTGTCAAATGCCTTGGCAAATGATTTGAATATTGCTTCTGATATATGGTGTGGTTCTTCACCTGAAAGCAAATCTATATGCAATGTAATCTTTGCATTTACTGCCAATGCATAAAAAAATTCTTTTATAAGACCTATATCAAATTTGCCAGTAATAGTTCTTTTCACTGGAACATTATAAGAAAAAAAAGGCCTTCCAGATATGTCTATTACGGTTCTTGCCAGCGCTTCATCCATAGGAATTGTTGCTTCCCCATATCTCTTTATGCCTGCTCTATCTAAAAGGGCATCATTTATACACAAGCCTATACATATACCAAGATCTTCAACAGTATGATGATAATCTACTTCTATATCTCCTTTTGCTTTTAATTCTATATCCAAAAATCCATGAAGACCTAAGATATTCAGCATATGATCCATAAAAGGGATACCAGTATCTATGGAACAGACACCTTTTCCATCTAAATCTATTTTAACATAGATATCTGTTTCTTTTGTTTTCCTTTTAATTTCTGAAACCCTCTTGTCCATTTTTCCATCTTTCTTAAAAAAATGGAGATGAGGGGACTCGAACCCCCGACCTGTGCGTTGCGAACGCACCGCTCTCCCAACTGAGCTACATCCCCATATATCTAATTATTATACCAATTTTCCTTTAAATTGAGGAGTTCTTTTTTCTAAAAAGGCGTTTAACCCTTCTTTTGCATCCGGGCTTGCAAAACACAAAGCAAAGTTATCTGCTTCCATATAACATCCTGACCTAAGGTCCAAATCAAATCCCCTGTCTATGCTTCTTTTTATAGCTCTTAAAGATACCCTGCCTTTACTGCTTATTTCATTAGCTACTTTCATGGTTTCATTCCATAAATCTTCTTTTGAAAATACCTTGTTCACAATACCCAGCTCTTTTGCTTCATCTGCACCTATTATCCTGCCGGTCATACAAAGCTCTTTTGCTACTGCTTTTCCTACTAAGCGGGAAAGCCTCTGAGTTCCTCCAAATCCTGGCATAATCCCCAGATTTACTTCAGGCTGACCCAGCTTTGCCTCTTTTGAACAATAAATAAAGTCACAGGACATAGCTATTTCAAGCCCTCCACCTAACGCAAATCCATTTATACATGCAATCACAGGAATCGGAAGGGCTTCTATTTTAGAAAAAAGTTCTTGTCCTCTTCTTACAAATCTTCTGGCTTGCAGGGGAGATAGCTTGGCAAGATATGAGATATCTGCACCTGCAATAAATGCTTTTCCCTGACCAGTAAGAATAAGCACTTTTGTTTCTGAGGGGATTTTGCTAAAAAAATCTTCCATTTCTTCTATCATTTCCTCATTAATAGCATTTAACTGTTTAGGCCTATTAAATTTTAATATACCAATATCTTCCTGAAGTTCAAATATTAAGGTTTTATATTCCATTGGCTTATTTCTCCTTGAGCACATCTAAATTTTTGATCTCTTCTGCCACCTTATCAAGATTTTCTTTTACTCTCTTTATGAGAGGAGAATTAGGATATTGCAGTATTAAGGCTTCCAGTATCCTGTAGGATTCTTCCAAGTATTTTCTTTTTTTTTCTATTTGTTCGGTTTCTTTGGCCATAAGAAATAGCTTAGCTGCTTTATTTCTTTCTCTGTTTATGATTCCCTCTATAGCTTGATTTTTTAATTGAGCTATTTTTTCGTCTTTAACTTTTACTTCATTTAAAATTGCAAGTGCTTGCTCAAAATTTTCTTGCTTTATGAGTCTTTCTACATTAATAATAACTAAATTGAGATTAATTTCTTCATTTCTTTCTTCTTCTTTTTCCTGTTTTTCAATATCTTTTTCTTCTGCCTCTTTTACAATATTTTTCCATTCCTCCAATTTGTTTTTTAGAAATTCTTTTTCTGGAAAGACTGATACTTGCTTAAGGGCTTTTTCGCCTGTTTCTATTGCTTCCCGCAGCATTCCTATTTTTCCAAGAGAAAGAGCAAAAATAGTTTCTATTTCGGGGTCTACTATATCTGCTCCAAACTTCAGCTTTAATTCTAAACATTCATTTACAACATCTGTATATTTTCCCTTTTGATATGCATCAATTATTTTTATTCTCTTATTTACTATTTCCTTTATTGCTTTAGATATATCCATTTTTCTGGAAAGCAGAGATGCATATTGTTCTTCCAATAAAGAAACAGAATTATAAAGGAGTTGTAATATCTTCTTAGTATCATTCAAGTCTATTTTTTCTTTATAAATAAGCTGTTTTATTAAATTGAAATTGTGAAGCAATGTATTTATTTTGTTTCTTTCTTCTTTCGCAAGATTTGGATTTTTTAAGATATTTTCTAATAGTTTTAGAGTGTTATCTATTTCAGCAGGAGGGATGATCTCGCTTACTCTGAGCGAGAATTTTTCTTTTTTGGGTTTTACTATCTTAGGGGTATAAGAAGGTGGGGGAGGAAGTTTTTTTTGTGGTGCACAAGAAAACATAAAAAACAGAATAAATAAAAAAAGAAAATTGCTCATACTTCTTTCCTTCCACTAACAAGTGAACTTCCTACTATTGTCTTGTTAATTTCTGTGCTGCTGGCAGTAACTCCTGCATGAGCAGCATATCTATAAAGTCTTTCTACTTTAAAACCTTTTGTATAACCATAAGAGCCATGAATTTGAAGTGCCGTTCTGACTACTTCTTGGATCATAGGCACTACAAGAATCTTAATCTCTGCGGAAATAGTCTGAAAAGGATCACCTTCGTCCATGGCACATGCTGCTCTATAGGTCATAAATCTGCATGCATCTACTTTTGCTTTCATTTCTGCTATCATCCACTGAAATCCTTGCATTTGAGCTAAACGCTTGCCTGCTGCTTTTCTTCTTCTCATGAATTTTATTGATTCTTCAATTG
>JAMOPX010000132.1 GCA_027064285.1 Desulfobacterales bacterium
TTATAAAAAGAATATCTAATTGGTATTGGTATAATTAATAATTTACTTCTGCTAGTAAAAATATTGTTTTGTATTCGGTGCTGGAGCTTCTTTAGAAGCAGGCTTTGCACCTGTTGCTATACTCAAGAAAGAGTTACAAAAGTTTTTACAATCGGCTAAGAATATAGAAAAAACTCAATTTATACTCCAGGAGTTAAGTAAGCGATTTAAGGATTTTAAGGATTTTAAAGACATAGTAGAAAATAAAAAAATAGAAAAAGAAATCCCTTTTGAAAAATCATCTTCTTTTGCTCCTTTTTATATAAAAGATCCAGAAGACATATCTTTGTTAAAACAGCATTTTGAAGATATATGGAAAGGCGCTTGTCAAGAAAGTTGTATCTAAACATAATTATCATCTGTTTCAAATCTTATTATATGTTTTTCTTTATATTTTCTCTAACTTATAGTATTCCGCAAAATTTGATATTTTGCGGAATACTATAGTTTTTGTAAAAAATCTGGATGAAATGAAAAAGTTATCTCAGAAGCATAGAATAACTTATGTAAAAAAAATAAGTTTTGCCAAAAGATGAAGCAATAGCTTTCTAAGCCTTTTTCTTAAAAAGAGACTTTATTTTGCCTGTAATAATCTTTTTGTAGATATATGCCATAGCAGTTATTACTGCTAAAACTACAATCCAACTATGGCATATATCCCAAGACAGTCCTGATAAAACAAAAGTAGGGATCATCATAACGATTCCTATGCCTATTTTTCTGGGAAGATCCATACTAAATACCTCCTGTAACTAAATTGACATAAATATGCACTACCACTTGCTTACAAAAATCCACGCCAGAAAGCCCATAAGCTTCAGCTAAGGGATGAATGGCGTATGATTATTATGAGGCTGTTCAAAAGGATTTTTCGAACAGCCTCATATGTTCTTGATTAGTAAATAAAATAATAATATAACCAATAATAAAATGCAATTGAGAAGATACTTTATCTGTAATCAAAAAATCCTATGAAATAATAGTAAAGCAAGAACTGGGCAGGAAAGATGCAACCTTAATCCATAAAAAGTACAGAATAAGTAAAGATTAAGAAATTAGCTGATTATCATTTACAAGTATCCAGATATAGGTTTAAGGCCCAAAATTCCTGCTGTAAAGCTGTTCTCACTCAACAAAGGGCTCAGTTGTGATTACAGATGAGAGAAGATACAGATACAAGCTTAAGGTCAAAGGTAAGGGAAAAGAGCAGAAGCTGTGGAAATTTGCTGGAGCATACAGGCTTATTTATAATCTTGAGCTGTTTCAAAGAGAGTTTCTCTGGTGGCAGAGAAGGGAAAGAACCACTTATGCAAAGCAGTGTGCTGAGCTTGTAGAGCTTAAAAAAGGATTTTCATGGCTTTGTGAAATTCACTCTCAGGTGCTTCAGGAGGCTCTAAGAGATCTGGACAGGGCATACAAAAACTACTTTGCAGGAAGAGCTGATCATCCAAAATTAAAGAAAAAGAAAAATCATGTTTTCTTTCGCTACATTCAGGGAATTAAAATCTCAGGAAACCGCATTTATCTTCCCAAGATAGGCTGGTTTAGGATATTTCTTTCAAGGGAAATCCCTGAAGATGCTGAGATATGAGAGGTGACAGTTCTTAAAGAAGCAGATGGCTGGTATGTTGTCTGCAGAAGACAGCAGTCTTGTTGGCATAGATGTGGGTATTCGGGACTTTGCATGTTTGTCTAACAAGACAAAGATAGGACATCCTCATGTTTCGGAAAAATGGTTTAAGAAACTTGCTTGGGAGCAAAGGAAACTTGCAAGAAAAAAGAAGTTTTCCAAAAGATGGAAGAAGCAGGCTAAAAGAGTTATAAATTTCCACCATCATAGCCAAAAGCCACGGTGTGGTGGTGGAAGATTTGAAAAATAATAGATTCAGCATGGAGCACCTTTATCAGAATGCTTGAATACAAGTGCAGGCAGTATGGACAGATATTTCTAAAAGTAGATCCCAGAAGGAGCAGTCAGACCTGTTCAGCGTGTGGTTTTGTTCATCCTAAAAACAGGAAAGGAAAAATTTTCTACTGTCTGCACTGTGGCTACATTGATGATGCAGACATTAACGCTGCGAAAGTGATATTGCAGAGAGGGTTGGCTATCCTTAAAAGCTCTACCGCTGGGCTGGCGGGAAGTGACGCCCGTGGAG
Source organism: Desulfobacterales bacterium (assembly GCA_027064285.1). Classification (GTDB taxonomy): domain Bacteria; phylum Desulfobacterota; class DSM-4660; order Desulfatiglandales; family JALVZP01; genus JALVZP01. The sequence continues at coordinate 2,196 of JAMOPX010000132.1, forward strand.
AGGGCACTGACCGCCGGAACTGCTTTTGGGCAGGTCTACGAGTCATCCCTCGTTGAAGCGGGAATCCCTCGGCTTTAGTCGTGGGAGGGTCAAAGATGAGGTCCAAAAATCCTTGACAAGCTAAAAAACTCTTATATATTTAGCTGGTATTTCAATACAACAAACTATAATGCTATGATATTCGATCTTAAAACAGCATTTGAGAATCCGGTAAATCTAAGGTTTAAGCTTTCTCCTGATTGGTGGAAAGCTGATGAGTATGATAATTCTGTATTGGGTTTGGATACAGATATGGATGTTTCTATACATATAAAAAGGGCAGGAGAAAGATATATTTTGGAAGGATCGCTTTTGGGTAGGCTTATTCTGAGGTGTGATAGATGTATAGAGCCGTTTCGGTTCGATCTGAAGACAGAGTTCAGGTGGTTCCTTGTACCTTATCCAAAGCAGATTCAAGAAGAGATAGAACTTGGTAAGGATGATATGTCTGTTGTTTTTATATCTGAAGATGAGATAGAATTGGATGATATTATAAGGGCGGAAATCTATTTGGCTGTACCTATGAAGATATTGTGTAAAGAGGACTGTGCTGGATTATGTCCTCATTGTGGAAGAAATCTTAACAAGGAGAAGTGCATTTGTAAAAAGAGCTCAGGACATCCAGCATTTATGAAGTTAAAGGATCTATTAAATAACCAATAAAAGGAGAGTGCATATGGCTGTTCCAAAGAAGAGGACATCGAGGTCAAAAAGGGACATGAGAAGATCCCATCACACGGTAAAAATCCCAAATTTAAGCTCATGTCCAAGGTGTCACGAGCCTGTTCTCCCTCATCATGTATGCCCTGAATGTGGGTATTACAGGGGAAAGCAGATAATAAAGCCAGAGGAAGAAAAATAAATAGATTATGAAGATTGCCATTGATGCAATGGGTGGAGATTACGCCCCTAATGAGATAGTAAAAGGGGCAATAAAGGCGGTTGAATGTATAGATGCGGATCTTATTTTGGTGGGAAATGAAAAAAAGATTCGGGCATTATGTGAGGATGGTCTCGTAGGTAAACACATAAGTGTTTATCACTGCTCCGAAATAATATCTATGGACGAGATCCCGGTAAAGGCTATTCTGAAAAAGAGATATGCATCTATCAAAGTGGCCTTTGAGCTTGTAAGGCATAGGAAAGTAGAGGCAGTTATAAGTGCAGGTAATTCAGGAGCATTTGTTACATCTGCTGTGCTGAATTTAGGACTTGTAAAGGGCATAGAAAAGCCGGCCATAGCAAGTATATTGCCGGGTAAAAACGGACCATTTATTCTCGTAGATTCAGGCGCAAATGCTGATTGTAAAGCACAACATTTATATCAGTTCGCTTTAATGGGACATGCTTTAGCTGTTTCCTATCTGAAGATAGATGCTCCTAAAATAGGGCTTCTCAGTATAGGGGAGGAAAGCAGTAAAGGAAATAAGCTGGTTAAAGAAGCTTATAAAATACTTCAGCATAGCCCGCTAAATTTCGTTGGTAATGTGGAAGGAACAGTTCTTTTTGACAGTTTGGTAGATGTGGTGGTATGTGATGGCTTTGTAGGAAATGTGGTTTTAAAAACATGTGAAGGTATTGCTCAATATATAAAGGATCTTATCTCAAAAGGGATAAGTAGGTGTGTAAGAGATTCTGACCTGATAAAAAGGGTACTCATGAGATTGGATTACGAAGAGTATGGGGGTGGAATAGTACTGGGAGTAAATGGATTAGGTGTTATATGTCACGGCAGATCTTCTTCAAAGTCTATAAAAAATGCCATAATTATGACTTTTCATTTTTTAAAAAATAAGATAATAGACAAAATTTTGTTGGAGTTAAATCGAATAAATGGATTCTTAGGAGAAAGCTATGGAAGAATATAGTAATAGAGTGGCTGTTATTACTGGAGGGTCTAAGGGTATTGGAAGAGCTATTGCTTTTAAGTTTGCAGAAGAAAAGGCAGATATAGTTATATTTCATTATGATCCTGATAATTCAGCCTCTGAGCAAACCCTGAAAATGCTGAAAGAGATTGGGGTTAATGTAAGAAGCTTTAAAGTAGATGTGTCCAACAAAGAAGAAGTAGACTCTGCGTTTAATGAGGTCTTTTCAGAATTTAAGAGAATTGATGTCTTGATAAACAATGCGGGTATCACAAAAGATACATTGCTTGTCCGTATGAACGAAAAAGATTGGGATATGGTTTTAGATATAAATCTAAAGGGCGTTTACAACTGCACACATGCAGTTTTAAGAAACATGATAAAGCAGAAAAGAGGTTGGATAGTAAATATATCTTCTGTGGTTGGACAGATAGGAAATGTGGGACAAGCAAATTATGCAGCTTCAAAGGCAGGAATAATGGGATTTACAAAATCTGTGGCCAAAGAAGTAGCAATGAGAGGGATAAAGGTTAATGCAGTTGCACCTGGTTTTATTGATACTGAGATGACTGCTAAGATTCCGGAGAAGGTTAAGGATGAGTTTTTAAAACAGATTCCCATGGGAAGGCTTGGAACTCCAGAAGAAGTGGCAGAAGTAGTTTATTGGCTTTGTTCCAAGAGTGCAAGCTATGTGACTGGCCAGGTTATACATGTTAACGGTGGTATGTACATGTAGAAATAAAACAAAGGAGGTAAGAAAAAATGGCAAGTGTAGAAGAAAAGGTAAAAAAGATTATATGTGAGCAGCTGGATGTGAATGAAGAAGATGTGGTTCCTGAGGCATCCTTTGTGGATGATTTGGGGGCTGATTCCTTGGATCAAGTGGAGCTGATCATGGCGATGGAGGAGGAGTTTGGTATCTCTATTCCTGATGAGGACGCAGAGAAGATTGTAACTGTGCAGGATGCAATTGATTACATAGAAAAAGCCTTAGAAGCAGTATGACATGGGAGGGGAAAATGAGAGAGGTGAGAAGGGTTGTTGTAACAGGAATAGGAATGGTTACCCCAGTAGGTATAGGAGTAGAGGAGAGCTGGAAATCTGTATGTGAAGGTCGTTCAGGAATAGGACCTATAACAAAATTTGATGCCTCTGCATTCCCTTCTCAGATTGCTGCTGAAGTAAAGGATTTTAGAGCAGAAGACTTTATGGAAAAACAAAAGATTAGACGATTTGATACCTTTATTCACTTTGCTGTTGCTTCTGCAAGGATGGCAGTGGAGGATTCTGGCCTTAAGATAGATGACACCAACAGAGACAGAGTGGGCTGTGTTACTGGATCTGGTATCGGCGGACTACCAATGATAGAGCATTTTCACAATGTCCTTTTAGAAAAAGGTCCAAAGAGAATAAGCCCGTTTTTTATACCCGGAATAATTGCAAATATGGTAGCTGGGGAAATAGCCATAGAGTTTGGCGCAAGGGGGCCAAATACCTCTATAACTACTGCTTGTGCTGCCAGTTCACATGCTATAGGAGAGTCTTTTAGACTCATAAGAGAGGGCAGGGCAGATGTTATGATTACTGGTGGTTCAGAAGCAGTAATAACACCTCTTGCATTTGGTGGATTCTGTGCCATGCATGCCCTTTCCCAAAGAAATGACGAGCCAGAGAAGGCATCAAGGCCATTTGACTTGAAAAGAGATGGCTTTGTCATGGGAGAAGGAGCAGGAATCATGATTTTGGAAGAGCTGGAACATGCAAAGAAAAGAGGGGCAAAGATATATGCTGAGCTGCTTGGATATGGACTGAGCGGCGATGCATATCATGTGGCTGCACCTGATCCAAATGCAATAGGTGCTATAAACTGTATGAAGATGGCATTAAAGGATGCAGGGATAAGACCGGAAGATGTGGACTATATAAACGCTCACGGCACATCTACAAAATTAAATGATGCATCAGAAACAAAAGCGATAAAAGAGGTGTTCGGAGATCACGCGTATAAAATGCCTATCAGCTCCACCAAATCTATGACAGGGCATCTTTTAGGTGGAGCAGGTGCTGTAGAGTCCATATTTTCCATACTAACAATAAACACAGGGATAATTCCCCCGACCATAAATTATGAAAATCCTGATCCTGAGTGTGATCTTGACTATGTCCCAAATAAAGCAAGGAAGGCAGAGGTGAAAATAGTCCTTTCTAATTCCTTTGGATTTGGCGGCACAAATGCATGTCTTGTATTTAAAAAATTTGAGGAATAGTGATGAATGGGGAGAAGATAATCATAGGGTCTGATCATGCAGGATTTGAGTTAAAAGAGAGATGTAAATCGTATATAAGAAATGTTTTGGGAAAAGATATCGAAGACATAGGGGTATACAGTACTGATTCTTCTGATTATCCTGATATTGGACATAAGCTGGCTGAACAGATTGCATCAAAAAAATATCTTGTTGGAATACTTATCTGCGGAAGCGGGATTGGGATGAGTATGGTTGCAAATAGACATAGAGGGGTAAGAGCAGCCCTATGTCACGACATCTATACTACAAAGTATAGCAGATTACATAATGATGCAAATGTGCTTGTCATGGGAGGAAGGATTATAGGCGAAGGTCTTGCCTTTGAAATGATAAAGACTTTTTTGGAGACCCCCTTTGAAGGAGGAAGGCATAAAAGAAGAATTGAAAAGATAGATAAGGAGCTTTGCCTTGAAGGAAAAAACTCTTAGAGAAATAGATACAGAAGTTTTTTCTGCTATCAGAAATGAGATAAAAAGGGAAAAAGAAAATCTCCTTATGATTGCATCTGAAAACTATGCGAGCAGAGCAGTAATAGAGGCCCATGCCAATGTTATGACGAACAAGTATGCAGAGGGATATCCAGGTGCTCGTTATTATGGAGGATGTGAATATGTAGATGTTGTGGAAAATCTGGCTATAGAAAGGGCAAAAAAGATTTTTAATGCCGACCATGTAAATGTTCAGCCACATTCTGGGTCTCAGGCAAATATGGCTGTTTATTTTTCTGTGCTGAAGCCTGGGGATCTGATAATGGGTATGGACCTTGCTCATGGTGGACATCTGAGTCATGGAAGCAGGGTAAGTTTTTCTGGAACACTTTTTAAATCTGTTTTTTATGGTGTTTCGCCTGAAACAGAGAGGATCGATTTTGATCAGATAAGGAGGATCGCAAAAGAGTATAAGCCTAAGATGATAATTGCTGGTGCAAGTGCATATCCCAGACAGATAGACTTTTCTCTTTTTAAAGAGATTGCTCAAGAGATAGGTGCATTTTTTATGGCTGATATTGCTCATATTGCAGGTCTTATTGTAGCTGGTCTTCATCCAAGTCCGGTTGGATTGGCAGAATTTGTCACCTCAACCACTCATAAGACACTAAGGGGTCCAAGAGGTGGAATAATTATTACAGAGAAGGAGTATGCTCAGAAAGTAGATAAGGCTATATTTCCAGGGATTCAGGGTGGTCCTCTCATGCATATAATTGCTGCAAAGGCAGTAGCTTTTAAGGAAGCAATGAGCCCGGATTTTAAGAAATATCAAAAACAGGTAATTATTAATGCAAAGGTTCTGGCAGAAGAGCTTTTGCGTTTGGGCTTTAGACTTGTTTCAGGGGGAACAGACAACCATCTGATCCTGATGGATCTCACAAATAAGGGAATTACAGGAAAACAGGCAGAAGAAGTCCTTTCAAAAGCGGGTATAGTAGTTAATAAAAACAGCATCCCATTTGACAAAAGAGGTCCAAAGATAACAAGTGGTATAAGAATCGGAACTCCTGCTCTCACTACCAGAGGCCTTAAAGAAGATGAGATGAAGCTTATAGCAGAGCTCATAAGCAAGGTTTTAAGTGAGCCTGATTCAGATCAGGTGATAAAAAGTGTAAAGGCCAAAATAAAAGAGCTTTGCCGAAGCTTTCCCATATATACCTTCCTTGAAAAAGAGGGCTAAATTGCCTCGACCCAGCTGGAAACAATATTTTATGGAAATTACAAGGATGGTGGCAAAAAGATCCACCTGTCTGAGAAGACAGGTAGGAGCAGTTATTGTTAAAGACAAAAGGATACTTGCCACTGGATATAATGGAGCTCCTTCTGGATTGAAGCACTGTGAAGAGGTTGGATGTATAAGGGAAAAGGAAGATATTCCTTCAGGTCAGAGACATGAGCTTTGCAGAGGACTTCATGCAGAGCAAAACGCGATTATTCAGGCAGCATATCACGGTATTTCTATAAAAGATTCTACTCTCTATTGTACTAATTTTCCCTGTGTTATATGTGCAAAGATGATAATAAATGCGGGCATAAAAGAGGTAATATATGAAGAGGGATATGATGACCTACTTGCCATGGAGCTTTTAAAAGAAGCTGGCATAAAAGTAGAGAGGTATGTTGAAGAATGAGGTGTCCCTATTGTTCAAAGATAAACAATAAAGTTATTGACTCCAGGCTGAGTAAAGACGGAAAGGTTATAAGAAGGAGAAGACAGTGCAATGAATGTGGAAGAAGATTTACTACTTATGAAAAGGTGGAGTTGAGTCTTCCTATGATAATAAAGAAAGATGGAAGAAGAGAGCCTTTTAACAGAGAAAAGATAATTGCTGGGATACAAAAAGCGTGCCAAAAAAGACCTATAAGCATAGAGAAGATAGAAGAATTTGTGGATTCCTTAGAGATTTATTTTCAGGAACTTGGAAAAAAAGAAGTGCCCACTTCAGAAATAGGGGAGATGGTTATAAATAAGCTGAGAGAATGGGATGAGGTGGCTTATGTGAGATTTGCTTCTGTATATAGACAGTTTAAGGATATAGGTGAATTTATGAAAGAACTGGAAGATATAATAAAGAACAAGAAACAGTTAAACAAAGATGAAAAATAAAAATGAATCTGCTGATAAATACTTTATGAAGATTGCCTTAAGAGAGGCAAAAAAAGGTCTTGGTAGAACCTCTCCTAATCCTGCTGTAGGAGCTGTTTTGGTAAAAGAAGGAAAGATTATTTCCAAAGGATATCATAAGGCATACGGACTTCCACATGCAGAAGTAGAAGCGTTGAAAAAAGCTGGTGATCGAGCATCTGGTGCAATCCTTTATGTAACCTTAGAGCCGTGCAATCACTATGGTAAAACCCCTCCCTGTACACAGGCGATAATCAAAAGCCAAATAAAAAGGGTAGTAATAGGGATGAGGGATCCGAATCCATCTGTAAAAGGAGGAGGGGCTGATTTTTTAAGAGAGCATGGAATAGAAGTAGAAGAAGGGGTTTTAGAGGAGGAATGTCGTGACTTAAACAAAAACTATATAAAGTTTGTGACAAAAGGTATCCCATTTGTCGCTATTAAGGTTGCAATGACTCTGGATGGCTGGATCGCTACACGTACAGGTCATTCTAAGTGGATCACTAACGAGGCATCCAGAAGATTTGTTCATAGATTAAGAGATATAGTAGATGCTGTGCTTGTGGGAATTGGGACAGTGGTATCTGATGATCCTATGCTGAATACAAGGCTAAAAAAAATAAGGGGAAAAGATCCCCTAAAAGTAATAATAGATCCCTATCTTAGGATTCCAAGGGATTGTAATGTGCTTAAAAATAAGGCAGAAAGGGCTATTATAGTTGTAGGAAAAGGAGCTGTAAGCAAAAAAGAGATAGACAAGTTTAAGAAAGAAACTGGTGCTGATGTTATAGAGTGCTCTTTAAAAAAAGAAAAGGAGTTGGATCTAAACCAGATGCTTCTTTCCTTGGCAAAAAGGAATATTACTTATGTGATGGTTGAGGGAGGAGCAAAAACAATCGGATCATTTCTCAGGCAAAGATGTGTAGATGAGTTTTTTATATTTAAGGCGCCAAAGCTGTTGGGCGGAAGTGATGGTATTCCTATGGCCTATGGCAATGGTGCAGAAAATATGGATAAAGCAATAGAAATTAAGGTCTTAAAGATAAGAAGATTTCAAGATGATCTTCTTATTCACGGATATCCTGTATTTAACGAGTAGTCTTCATGAAAGATCCTGTAAAAGGGTTTTTCTATGCCCTTGCTGGAGTGATTCTTGTTTCTACAAATTTTGTTACCGCAAAGTACGGGCTCAAGGGATTTAATCCAGAAAGCTTTACACTTATCTGGACTATATCTGCTACTTTTTACTCCTTTCTTATATGTCTTTTTTTTGAAGAAAGCAGGCGTCAACTCTTTTCTCCACCTCATTTAAAAGCACTTTTATCTCTTGGGATAGTAACAGGAATCACGATGCTCCTTTCCTGGAAAGGACTTTCTCTGTTAGATCCTGTTTTTGCCTCACTCCTTTGGAGATTTTTGCCTGTCATAACAGCAATTGCGGGAGTAATGCTTTTTAAAGAGAGGCTTTTAAGAGAAGAGATAATTGCTATAGCTATTATGATAGCAGGAAGTTTTTACAGTATTAATGGAAAATGGGATATAGTAGGAAAAGGTGTATTTTACATAATACTTGCCACACTTGCAGGAGCTGTACAGCTTCTTATAGCAAAAGCATATTCAAAAAAGATAGATATCAATGTTATGGTGGCTTATAGAGCAGGAATTGCCACAGCATTTGTATTCGTGTGGGATATGTTTTCTGGGAAGGTCAATTTTTCTTCTGTACCACTTAAATATTGGCTTGTAAGTATGCTTGGAGCATTTTTGGGCCCATGTGCCAGCTTTTTGTTCACCTTTAGGTCTTATCGCTATTGGGAGCTATCCAAGGCAAGCATTCTTCTTACTCTTCAGCCAGTATTTGTTTTGCCTCTTGCCTACATCTTTTTGGGTACTTTTCCTGATAAAAAAGAACTCATTGGAGGAGTAGTGATACTTTTTGGGGCTATTTGGCTTGCTTTAATACAGGCAAAAAAATGAAGTCATCTTGGTATTCTGATTTCAGGCTTTTTTTTCATTCCATCCAGAATAGCTTTTACCTTATCTCTTTCTACTTTTAGCTGTTTCAATCTTTCTATTTTTTTATCTTTTTCAGATGTAGAGCCCCTATCTAAGGATTCTTCCAGCGCTTCTATCTCTTTTTGAAGCTTATAAAGTAGTTTTGCTATCTTTCTTATAGACATATAAAAGCCCTTTTTCAACAGGTCATGTCTTATAATTCCTGTAAAAAGGATGGGGTGACCCAAATCACTTTTCATCTACCATAAAAAACACCCTCTGTATACAAAAATCCATCCTCTATTATGTGAGAACGTTTACATTTAGATAGATATATGATATATTTTTTTGTAAAAATTCCGAATGTGAGAGGGAATTATGATTAAGTGTAAACATTGTGGATCAACAACGTCATGTCATTGGTAAATCTGAAATACTGACAATAGAGCGTGACAACAGTAATACACGTTATCATCTCGGACGGATAACTCGTCGCACAAAAGTTGTTTCTAAAAAAATGAAAATGGTTCATGCATCTATGAAATTATGGCATGCTCTTACTGATCCATTAATACTTTGCGCAATATCAGCAAAAATTTTTATCTATCTTTAGATGAACGCTCTCACAGTTCAAAATCTACTTTTATTTTGAACATCTTAATAGCAGGTAGATTAATGATGTCATAGATTCCTGTGTTTTCAGAAATCTCTTTTAATGCCTTTTCAATATAATCCATATTCTCGGCAATAAAGGTAAACCAGATGTTATATTTTCCATTTCTCAAATAGTTATGTGTTACCCCTGGATATTTATTAACCTCACGGACAAAGTCATCTATCCTCTCTTCTGGTACTCTTGCTGCGCATAAAGTGCTTACAAAATTAAGCCTGCTTGAATGGAAGTTTCCCCCTATCCTCCTCACTATCCCTTTATCTTTTAATCTTTTTATTCTTCTTATAACTTCTTCTTCTGAGATCCTCAATTTTTCGCCTACTTCTTTAAATGGAGCAGAACTTATAGGAAATTCTGACTGAATTTCATTCAATATTGCTTTGTCTATTTCGTCCATATCATTGTCTATCTCTTTTCCTGGTTCATACGCACAAAGGGGATCTTCCCCAAGATAATCTCCTGTTTCCTCATATGCCCTTGCTCTGCAACCACCACAATACCTTATGTATCTGCATCTGCCACATCTTCCTTTATAAGAAGAAAGATCTCTCAGTCTCTTAAATACTGGCGAATTTTTCCATATATGAGAAAAGCTTTCTTTTTTGAGATCACCACAGTTTATCTCTAAGTAACCACATGGCTGAATAGTCTGATCAGCAGAGATAAAACAAAAAGATATACCTCCTAAGCATCCCTTTGTTACTGCATCAAGACCATAGGTCTTAAATTCTACTTTTTCTCCACTTTTATAAGCCTCTTGTCTTAAGATTCTGTAATATTGAGGAGCACATGTAGGCTTTATGTGAATAGGAACTTCCTTTTTTTTGTAATAAAGCCAGTGAAGAAGCTTTTCATATTTTTCAGCCTCTATCTGTTTATCTCTTAAGGCCTTGGCTCTTCCAGTAGGAACAAGTAAAAATATATGATGAGCAACTGCCCCAAGCTCTACGGCCATATCAATTATATCTTCTATGTGATCTATATTGTGAGTTGTAACAGTAGTGTTTATCTGAAATTCTACATTTTTTTCTTTTAATAAATGAATCCCATTTATAGCAGCCCTAAATGAACCTTCAGTATTTCTAAATTTATCATGCACTTCTTCCTTGGAGCTGTCCAATGAAATACTCACCCTTTTTATCCCAGATTCTTTTATCTTTTCTACTGTCTGTTCATTAAGAAGTGTGCCATTTGTAGCAAGAACCATCCTGAGTCCAATGGAAGTGCCATATCTTGCAATATCAAAAAGATCATCCCTTAATAAAGGCTCTCCTCCTGTAAGGATGATTACAGGGGTTCCAACCTCTTTTATTTGATTTAATATTTGAAAACA
>JAMOPX010000133.1 GCA_027064285.1 Desulfobacterales bacterium
TGTTTCAATATAGAAAATGGGACTTTAAGATCCCTTTTTTCTTAGGCTTTAATTATAGCTACTTCTTAAAAGAATATGATAAGGCAGCAGAATATTACAAAAAGGCAGCAGAGATTTCAGGAAATCCGTTTTTTGCAAGTCTTGCTGCAAGATATTTTTATGAAAGTGGACATACTGAGTTAGGGATAATATTTCTGAAATTTATGATAAAAGATATAAGAAAAAAAGAGCTCAAAAACATATATGAAAAAAGACTAAAGGCACTTGAGGTAATATATAGAATAGAAAAAGCAGTAAAAAAGTATAAGGCCTTGTATGGAAAACTACCAAGTTCAATATCAGAGCTGGTAAAAAAAGGACTTTTAAAAAGTATTCCTAAGGATCCATATGGTGGAAAATTTTACATAGATAAATATGGGAGAGTAAGAAGCACAAGTAATCTACGGGAAAAGAAACATGGCAGACGAAGTAGTTAAGGTAATAAACTTAAAAAAAGTTTATAAACAAAAATTGAAAAAAATAATAAAGGCTGTAGACGGCATAAGCTTCTCTATAAAAAGAGGAGAAATCTTAGGATTTTTAGGACCAAATGGAGCTGGGAAAAGCACTACTATAAAGATAATGATTGGCCTAATCAGAGCTACAGAGGGAAAGGTCTTTATTAATGGGGTTGAAGTCCCTGCACCAGAAAGCAGGAAAAAGATAGGCTTCTTACCAGAACATCCTTCGTTTATAGATACCCTTAAAGGAAAAGAACTTCTTATCTTCTCTGCTCTGATTCATAAGATAGACAAAGCAAAAATAAAAGAAAAGGTTTGCTCTCTTTTGGCTCTCTTTGACTTAGAAGATGCAGCTGAAAGAGAACTCAGGAAATATAGCAAAGGAATGCTCCAAAAAATCGGCTTTGCTTCAGCTATTATACATGAGCCAGATCTTCTTATATTAGACGAGCCAATGAGTGGGCTTGACCCTATAGCTAGATACCAGTTTAAAAAGATATTTAAAGAACTGAAAGAGAGAGGAAAAACCATATTTTTCAGTTCTCACATTATACCTGATGTAGAAGATTTGTGCGATAGAGTTGTTATCATAAACAAAGGTAAGATAATACAAATCTTAAACAAAGAAGATATGAAAGATCTGGAAGAAGTTTTCATAAAAGTTGTCCAACATAGATGACATTCTTCTTTTGCAATGGTAAAGATATTAACAAAAAGAAAGGGCGATTAGCTCAGGTGGATAGAGCGTTGGCCTCCGGAGCCAAAGGTCGTGGGTTCGAGTCCCACATCGCCCTTTTGAAAATCAAGACGATTCAGCTCCAGATGATTCTTGTTGTCTTCGTTGTCTAATATTTTGTTTAATATTTCATCAAGACTATTTTAAAATTTTTCTAAAGAAAAATTTTTATTGAATTTTTTACAATAAAAAAAATAGTCTGGATGATAGACTCCCCCGCTAAAATTTATAAGGTGAATGCATAATTGGTATTAGTATTATACATTATAAAAATATTTACATAATAGTCATGGTATAAAAGATGGTATAAAAGTATAGATCATACAAAATGATCTTAATTTGTTTCTCACCGAGAATTGCTGATGAGGAATATTTTGAATACAAAAAAGGATTGAAATTTATTAAAATATAAAATTCAATCACTATTGAAGGATAAAAAAGATGAAAAAAACAGCATTATCAAAAAAGGGTGATATGTTAAGCAAAAAAATCAGTGTTCAAGACCATGATGTTTTTAGATCTCTTTGTGGCGAGCACAATATGAATCTTAGGCTTTTAGAAGACAGAATAGGAGTCTCTCTTTATGTGCGTGGAAATATTATTACATTACAGGGACATAGATGGGAGATAGAGTTGGCTGAAAATGTATTAACCCAACTTGTGGATCTGATCAGAGCTAATTATCCAGTCTATTCAAGTGATGTTGAACATGCGATAAGGATATTAAGTAATGATCCAAACACTAATCTTAAAAGGATATTTAAGGATGAATTACTTATTTCTTCTAAGAAGAAGATCATCACTCCAAAGTCCATAAATCAAAAGAGATACATAGAAAGTATTAGAAAATATGATATCGTATTTGGTATAGGACCTGCAGGAACAGGAAAAACCTATCTTGCAATGGCAATGGCGATATCACTCCTTATGAAAAAAGAAATTAACAGGGTAATACTGACACGACCAGCAGTTGAAGCAGGGGAAAAACTCGGCTTTTTGCCAGGAGATATATATGAAAAAGTAAATCCTTATTTGAGACCCTTGTATGATGCTCTTCACGACATGATGGATTTTGAAAGTGCTTCAAGACTCTTGGAACAAGGAACCATAGAGGTTGCTCCTTTGGCCTTTATGAGAGGAAGGACTTTAAATGATGCTTTTGTCATTTTAGATGAAGCACAAAATGCAACCCATGAACAGATGAAGATGTTTCTTACAAGACTTGGTT
>JAMOPX010000134.1 GCA_027064285.1 Desulfobacterales bacterium
ATCAAGCATTAGTGCGTCATGTTGCCTTTGTCCTGATTGCCTTTATTATTTTTCAGCATCTGCGCCTGCACCCAAAAGAAACCTTGGGTGAGGTTAAAGATCGCATCCAACTTAAACTGATCACCCGTGGCTTGCCTCCTCCTACTCTATTAGAGCTAAGGTCTCTGTTTCTAATTTGTGCTAACTGCGTAAGTCCTGTAAATAAGGATCTTGGGAGTCCTTCTGTGTTTGACAAATATATTTGATGATGTTACAAAATAAACTTGCTTTATAAGCCATAGAAGGGAAACTTATGGAAATTATTTATAATGTGTCTTTAATGCAGAGAAAGGCTGATGAATGGCGTTCTGCTGGTAAGAAGATCGGATTTGTACCCACTATGGGTTTTTTTCATGAAGGACACTTAGAACTTATGCGGGTTGCACGCAAAAATGCTGATGTAGTAGTAGCAAGTATCTTTGTAAATCCTATTCAATTTGGCCCTTCTGAAGACTATAATCGTTATCCCAAAGACATAGAAAGGGATAAGAAAAAAGCTCAAGATGTTGGTGTGGATATCCTTTTTATTCCCAGTGTAGAGGAGATGTATCCTGATGGATTCCAAACAAAAGTACATGTAGAAAAACTTACTAAACATCTATGTGGACTTTTTAGACCAGGGCATTTTGATGGAGTGACTACAGTGGTAACAAAGCTTTTTAATATTGTAAAACCCCATGTAGCTGTATTTGGGGAAAAGGATTATCAACAGCTTCTGGTGATAAAAAGGATGGTCAAAGATCTTAATATGGATGTTCATATAATAGGAGTTCCTACTGTAAGAGAGGCCGATGGATTGGCTATGAGTTCCAGAAATACCTATTTGTCACCAGAAGAAAGAAAATCTGCTCTATGCTTAAAAAAATCAATTGATATGGCAAGAGACATGGTAAAAAAAGGCGAATCAAATGCGTCTATAATAAAGAAAAAAGTGGAAGAACTTATTACTTCTTATCCATTTACAAAAATCCAGTACATATCCATATGTGATCCTGATACATTAGAAGAGATTAGCCAAATAAATGATAAGGCTTTGATTGCCATGGCAGTCTTTGTGGGCAATGCCCGTTTGATTGATAATGCTATACTAGAAAAAGTAGAGAAAGGAGATAGAATATGAGAAGTTCTGGAAATTTTTTGTTTACTTCAGAGTCTGTTACAGAAGGCCACCCAGATAAAATAGCGGATCAGATTTCTGATCATATTCTGGATAGATTTTTAGAACAAGATCCTTATTCAAGGGTAGCATGTGAGACATTAGTTACTACTGGCCTGGCAATGATAGCAGGTGAAATGACCTCTAATGCATATATATCTTTTCCAGAAGTGGTAAGAGAAACAATAAAAGACATAGGATATAATAACTCTGCTATGGGATTTGACTGGGAAACCTGTGCAGTTATCTGTAGTATTGACAGACAATCCCCAGATATTGCGATTGGAGTAAATGGAAAAGGACTATTCAAAGAAATGGGTGCAGGAGACCAGGGACTTATGTTTGGATATGCATGTACTGATACCGATGTATATATGCCGATGCCAATTTATCTTGCTCATCGCCTCACTATGAGGCTTGCACATGTTAGAAAGTCAGGGAAACTACCATGGTTGAGGCCTGATGGGAAATCACAAGTAACTGTAGAATATGTAGATTGGAAACCAGTAAAGGTAAGAGCAGTAGTTATAGCAGCTCAACATGAGCCTGATGTGGATTATGAAACTTTAAAGGAAGCTATAATAGAGGAAGTAATATTAAAAGTAGTGCCTGCTGATATGATAGATGAAAGAACTGAATATTTTATAAATACTACTGGCAGGTTTGTTGTAGGTGGACCAATGGCAGATTGTGGGCTTACAGGCAGAAAAATCATAATGGATACATATGGGGGATTTGGATATCACGGAGGTGGTTGTTTTTCTGGAAAAGATCCTACAAAAGTGGATAGAAGTGCATCTTATATGTGTCGATATGTGGCAAAGAATATAGTAGCTGCAGGACTTGCTCAAAGATGCGAGATACAGGTAGCATATACTATTGGTAAAGCTCATCCTATTTCTATGAATGTAAGCACCTATGGCACAGGAGCTATTCCAAGTGAAGAACTTTTGGAAATAATAAAAAAGGAATTTGATTTTAGACCTGCTGCTATTATAGAAAGGTTAGATTTGAGAAGACCAATTTACAGAAAAACAGCTAATTATGGTCACTTTGGCAGAGAATTACCTGAATTTACATGGGAAAAATTGGATGCAGTAGATATACTTAAGAAGGCGGTAAAATAAAGGGGGATTTCTTATGGAATATCATATAAAAGATCCTAATCTGGCGGAAAAAGGAAGGCTCAGAAGAGAATGGGCTATTATGAGTATGCCTGTTTTAAAGCATATAAAAGAACGCTTTTTAAAAGAAAAGCCACTCGATGGTATAAGGATTTCTGCGTGTCTTCATATTACTACTGAAACAGCAGCGCTTGCTAGTACTCTAAAGGCAGGAGGAGCAGATATAGTGCTTTGTGCGTCAAATCCACTTTCTACTCAAGATGATGTTGCAGCATCATTGGTGGTAGATGATGGCATACCTGTTTTTGCGATAAAAGGAGAAGATCATGCTACTTATTATGATCATATATTGTCTGCTTTAAAACATAAACCTCATATTACTATGGATGATGGAGCAGATTTAGTGAGCTCGCTTCATTTCATAGCATTGGAAAAATGGGATAATGTGGAAGAATGTATAAAAGAGTGGGGAAAATCACTTTCTGAAGAAGAAAGAAAAAGACTTGTTTCTAATATAATGGGAAGTACTGAGGAAACTACTACTGGAGTGATAAGACTAAAAAGTATGGAAAAAGATGGAGTGCTTCAGTTCCCTGTTATTGCGGTAAATGATGCTAATACAAAACATCTGTTTGACAACAGATATGGTACAGGACAAAGCACAATAGATGGTATTCTTAGAGCTACAAATAGACTTTTAGCAGGCAGTATCTTTGTTGTCTGTGGATATGGATGGTGTGGAAGAGGAGTAGCAAATAGAGCAAGGGGTATGGGAGCTCATGTAATAGTGTGTGAAGTTAATCCACTCAGAGCTCTTGAGGCAGTAATGGATGGTTTTCAGGTTATGCCTATTTCAAAAGCCTCCTCTATTGGAGATTTCTTTTGTACAGTTACTGGAGATATAAATGTTATAAGAAAAGAGCATTTTTTGAATATGAAAGATGGGGCTATATTAGCAAATTCTGGTCATTTTGATGTAGAAATAGACATAAAAGGCCTTTCAGAAATTGCAGTAGAAAGAAGGAAGATTAGAGAATTTGTAGAGGAATTTAAATTGAGTAATGGAAGACGTATATATCTCTTAGGAGAAGGAAGACTTATAAATTTAGCTGCTGCTGAAGGTCATCCTTCCAGTGTAATGGACATGAGTTTTGCAAATCAGGCTCTTTGTGCAGAATACTTAGTAAAAAATCATTCCAAGCTGGAAAAGAAAGTATATAATGTGCCCGCAGAAGTAGACAATGAGATAGCTTTTCTTAAATTAAAATCAATGGGGATAGAAATAGATAAACTTACTCCTGAACAAGAAAAATATCTTAAGTCGTGGGAAATAGGGACATAATAGAAAAGTTATTTTCTTGACTTAAAGAATAAAATTTTAAATTTCATTTAAATGATATGGCAATAAAGGAGGAGTTTGAGTCAGAAATAAAGAGAAAAAATTTTATAAGAGCATTATATCTTGCAAAAGAATTAGCCCTTCCTGAAGAGGAAATAGAACAGATAGCCAAGAAGTCGTTGTGGCAGGTAGCAGGAATTGAAAGAAATCCCTATGCCACAAAGAGGTTGGCTATAGAACTTGGTTATTCCAAAGATAAAATAAAACAGATACTTATAGAGCAAGCAGACAAAGAAAAAGAGTCTGGAGATAAAAAGAGTATAGGACCTTGTTATGACTATAGGTCAGGTAAATATCTTACTTTTGAAGAGTGGTTAAGTCGTTTCTTAAAAGAGTGGAACAAAATAAATTAACTCCAAAGAGGGGGGATATGGAATATGAATGGGAAGAGGATCAAAATTGCAATTGTAGGGGTTGGAAATTGTGCAAGCTCATTAATTCAAGGAATAGAGTATTATAGGCACAAAGGAGAAAAAGACGCTATAGGTTTTATGCATTGGGATATAGGAGGTTATACTCCCGGAGATATAGAGGTGGTAGCGGCTTTTGACATAGACAAAAGAAAAGTAGGAAAAGATATTGCAGAGGCTATATTTGCACTTCCCAATTGCACCAAGACTATATTCCCAGATATAGAAAAAAAGGACGTAATTGTAAAAATGGGAAAGGTTTTAGATGGACTTGCTTCTCATATGAAAAACTATGATGAAAGATACACTTTTGTGCTGTCAGATGAACCAGAACCTTCTCAGGAAGATATTGTTCAAACTCTTAAGGATTCAGGAGCTGAGATACTACTGAATTATCTTCCTGTAGGCTCAGAAGAAGCAACCAAGTTTTATGCAGATTGTGCATTAGCAGCAGGAGTAGGTTTTATAAATTGTATCCCTGTATTTATAGCAAGTGATCCTGATTGGGCAAGAAGGTTTGAAGAGAAAAGACTTCCTATAATAGGAGATGATGTCAAATCTCAAATTGGTGCTACCATAGTCCATAGAGCCCTTACAAATCTCTTTAGGAAAAGAGGGGTAAAATTAGATAGAACATATCAACTTAATACAGGTGGTAATACCGACTTTCTAAATATGCTTGATAGAAGTAGGCTAAGATCTAAAAAGATCTCTAAAACAGAAGCTGTTCAGTCCCAGTTGGGTGAAAAGCGTTTGAATGATGAAAATATACACATTGGTCCAAGTGATTGGGTTGCTTGGCAGAAGGATAACAAGGTTTGCTTTATTAGAATGGAAGGTAGAATTTTTGGGGATATTTCAATTAATTTGGAATTAAGGCTTTCTGTAGAAGACTCTCCTAATTCAGGTGGTGTAGTAATAGATGCTATAAGATGCTGCAAGCTGGCTTTAGAAAGGGGTAAAGGTGGAGTTCTTTATTCTGCATCTGCTTATTTTATGAAACATCCTCCTAAACAATTTACTGATGATGAGGCTTGCAAGATGGTAGAAGACTTTATAACAGGCAAAAGAGAGGACTAATTGAATGAAATGCCTGATCCTGGCAGCAGGAAAGGGCTCAAGATTAAGAAAAGTGGGAGAACCTAAACCTCTTGTTCGACTTCTTGGATTAACCTTGATAGAAAGGGTAATTCTGACCCTACGGAAATGTGGAATAGAGGAGTTTTATGTAGTTATAGGCTATAAAGGAGATGAAGTAAAAAAATTTTTAAATTCTCTCTCTAAGAAGGAGAAAATAAATATTAATTTCATATTCAATGATGAATGGGATAGAGAAAATGGGATTTCTGTGTTAAAGGCTAAAAATATGCTTAATAATGATAAGTTCTTATTATGCATGTGTGATCATATCTTTAGCGATTCATTGGTAAAAAAAGCATTGGAGTTAGAGATAAATAATACCCAAATTGCTTTATGTGTAGATTTTAGAATAAAAAACCCTTTTATTCCTAATCCTCAAGAGGCTACAAAAGTTCTTGTAGAGGATGGAAAAATAAAAGATATAGGAAAAAATATACACTTTTATAATGGCTACGATACAGGTGTTTTTATATGTACTCCTGTGATTTTTCATGCAATAGAGGAGAGTATTAGCAAATATAAAGATGCCACTCTTTCTGGCGCGATAAAGCTGCTTGCTAATAAAGGAATGGCATTAGCTATAGACATAGGGGAAAAAGCATTTTGGATAGATATAGATGATTATAATGCATATAAAAAAGCAGAACTTTTTCTTATAGAAAATTTGACCAAAAAGGACACTGATGGCCCTGTTTCGAAGTACCTAAACAGACCTTTATCTCTGAGGCTTACAAGATGTCTTTTAAATACTCATATCAGTCCAAATAAAATATCTTTTTTTTCTTTTATAATATCGCTTATAGCTTCTTTTTCTTTTTTTCTTGGAAAATATACATATCTATTGTTAGGTGGTTTTTTGGCTCAAGCATCTTCTATAATAGATGGATGTGATGGGGAGATAGCAAGACTTAAGCTTCAATCCAGTAATTTTGGTGCATGGCTTGATTCTGTCTTAGACAGGTATGCAGATGCCTTTTTATTATTTGGACTTACCATGTATGCTTATAATCCAGAAAAACCTTTTGGTATATTATTTACTGGCTTTATGGCCATAATAGGATCATTTATAAATAGTTATATGGCAGATAAATATGATCAGTTTATGCAAAAGGAGTTTATGAGAATAAAGAATCATAAGCCTCTGAGGATAGGGAGAGATATCAGAATTATTATAATATTCTTAGGTGCTATTTTTAATCAGGCATTTGCTACACTTTTATTTATCGCCTTCCTTATGAATTTGGAAAACATAAGAAGAATAATAATTCTTTATAAATACCAAGAGAAAATAGCATGATTTATGCAGAATTGGTATAGACTATGGGAGAATATCAAAAATATTATAAACTCCTCTCCTGTACCTGAAGATCCGATCCATGCCAGAAATACCTTAAAATGGGTGGTAAAATTTTATCCTAAAGCAGATAAGAATCTCAAGCTGGCAGGATTTTCACATGACATTGAAAGAGCAATACCTGAAAAGAAGGTAAGAAGAGAAGATTATCCTGATTATGAGGCATTTAAAATGGCGCATGCTATGAATAGTGCTTTAATTATGGCAGATATAATGAGAAAGTATAATATATGCGAAGAAACCATAAAAGATGTAGTATTTCTTATTCAAAACCATGAACATGGTGGATCTTTTAGATCAGATTTGCTAAAGGATGCAGATAGTGTTTCCTTTTTTGATAAAAATATAGATTTTTATGCAAAAAGGCATAGTCTGGAAGAGGTAATAGAACGTGCTGTTTGGGGGTACAAGAAGATTTCAGACAAAAGGAAAAAGATTGTAATAAATATTTTAAAAAGGAAAAAAGCCCCAATTTTTAAATATATTTTAGAAGAACTTCATCGCATATGAATGAGGAGTATGGCTACATAGAGGTAGATCTTTTTCCTCCAGAAATAAACGATCCAAGCCATCCAGAGGTAGTGCGTTTTAGACATCTTTTAGAAGAGGTAGCAAAAGATTATAATTGTAATTTAACCTACTTTGAATTAGATCATGGCACAGTTATATTTTCATTTGACAGCGATGAGCTAATTGCAGAAATCATTAGGATACTTCAAAATGGAAAATAAAATAAAATTAGACAATATCGCAGTTGTATTAGTAGAACCTCAAATTCCAGAGAATATTGGTTCTGCTGCAAGGGCTATGAATAACATGGGTTTAAAAAAGCTTATTGTAGTAGCGCCGGGTAATTTTGACATAGGAATTGTGCTGAAAACAGCTACTCACAATTCTATCCATATACTCGAAGAGATGGATGTAGTAGATGATCTTTTAGAAGGAATTGGTGAATATAATTATATAGTAGGAACTACTGCAAGAACAGGAAAATATAGGTCAATCCTTGCCACTCCCAGAAGACTTGCTAAGGAGCTAATAGGTATATCTCAAGATAATAAAGTAGCCATCCTTTTTGGAAGAGAAGATAGGGGCTTAACAAATGAACATCTAAGATATTGCCATACAGTAGTAAAAATACCTACAGCTACTCCCACATCCCTTAATCTGGCACAAGCTGTTATGATTATGTGTTACGAAATATACATGACCAGTATAGATGAAGATTCAGTTATCTCGTATGTTCCTCGTTTGGCTAATAAGTTTGAGTTAGAAGGAATGTATGAACACTTAAAGAGGGCATTGATAAAAATAGGTTTTATTGATCCTAAGAATCCAGAACATTGGATGTGGAATATAAGGAAGATGCTATCAAGGTATCCTCTTCAGGCAAAAGAGGTGCAGATAATAAGAGGTATATGCAGACAAATAGAGTGGTTTGCTGAGCAATAATATAAAATAATTAATGCATAGATGAATTATTTTCTACGGATTTAGGAAGAAGAGGGGTGTTATCTTTTGGTGGAGGAAGATCTTTTGTATGAGCAGAAGCTCTATAAGATATTTTTAAAAGCCCGCCCATAAAAGAGATATCTACATCATGTCCTGAACTTATAGCATGATCCAGTATCCTTAAGATTTCTTCTTTGTCTTTTCTAAGTTCTTCTTTATATTTTTTTCTATGTTTATAAATAATAGTGAACAATGCCCCTAAGAAAACAATACCAGCACCTAAGAGCCAATATCTTAGATCTATGATAGTTCTGATACCTAAGACCACCAGAACTACCAAAAAAGGTATAGATATCATCATAAGAATGAGTATATAAAAAATCCCTAAATTTTTGAGGCATTCTTTAAAAGAATTCATTTTTCTTAATCAAGAAATTAAAACGGTCCCAATGGGATTCGAACCCATGCCGCCGGCGTGAGAGGCCGGTATCCTAACCACTAGACGATGGGACCGCTTATCAAAAAGACTGGGGGAGAGGGACTCGAACCCCCATTAACGGGGCCAGAACCCGTCGTCCTGCCAATTGGACGATCCCCCATTAGCATAAATTTATTTATAAAGAAAGTTTGCAAAAAGTCAAGTGGAAACAGACCATCACATCATTAATTTCAGTATCCTTGCCAGATATGTTTACCTTTGAAAGAGAAAGCGAAATAATAGTCTCGTAAAAGTTGAAAGGTTTTTCGTCTGCTCCAAGTCTATTGGGCTGGTCTCTTCTGTGTCTTATCTAGGGGGATACCTGCCCCCGCCGCATTCCCGTCACTCAACTGTTAATCAAATATGCTTACTAATGATGGGATTGGATGTCTGATAAAGGACTATGCTTGTTTTGGAGAGATTTGAGTGACGGGCTGCGGTTTCCCCCACAGATAAGCCACAATAATATTCAACTATAGCACTCATCAATTTTATCTTCATCTGAAGATTCAAAGAATGCTTTGTATGACTTGTAAGTCATGTAAAGATCCCCTTTATGAGAGATCTCAAAAGGAGAATGCATAGAAAGTATAGCAGGGCCACAGTCCACCATTTCTACTCCATAATATGCAATAAACTTGGCTACTGTTCCGCCTCCGCCCTCATCTACTTTGCCAAGCTCTCCTGTCTGCCATATCACCTTGTTTTTGTTAAAAAGCCTCCTTATCCAACCAACATATTCTGCATCTGCATCATTTGCCTCATACTTTCCTCTGTGTCCGGTAAATTTAGTTACACATACACCATATCCAAGCCTTGCAGCATTCTGCTTTTCATGCAGGTCTTCATAGTCTGGATCAAGGGCTCCATTTACATCAGCAGAAATGGCCTTGGACTTTGAAAGCATATGATATATATCAGCAACTGAAACCTGCTTTCCTATGCCTTTAATTATATCAGATAAAAAAAGTTCTAAAAGCTTTGCCTTTGCTCCTGTAGCACCGTCACTTCCTATTTCTTCTTTATCCACAAATAGTGCCACAGCAGTCTTCTGGTTCTGGTCACAGTCCAAGATCGCCTTAAATGCTGAAAATACGCATATCCTATCATCCTGAGCATACGCACCGATAAGTGATCTGTCAAATCCCACATCCCTTGCCCTTCCAGCAGGAACAACCTCAAGCTCAGCGCTGATTAAGTCCTCCTCAATGATTCCATAGTCTTCGTGAAGTTTTTTGAGCACAGCAAGTTTAAATCTGTCCTTTGTCTCTTTATCTCCAAAGGGAAGTGCTCCTATGAGCACATTCAGCTTTTCTGCCTCTATTGCATCTGCAAGCTTTTTCTCATATTGCTCTTTTTTTGCAAGATGTGGAAGAAGATCTAATATAGTAAAAACAGGATCATTTTCATCCTCTCCAATCTTTATGTCAATTGCGGTTCCATCTGCCTTTACTATCCTTCCGTGTATTGCAAGAGGTCTTGCAAGCCATTGATACTTTTTTATTCCTCCATAATAGTGGGTTTTAAGAAAGCTCATGTCCCACTTTTCATAAACAGGCCTTTGTTTTAGATCAAGTCTTGGTGCATCTACATGAGCTATTATAAGCCTTATTCCTGAGAGGATATCCTCTTTTCCTGGTTTTACAAGGGCTATGACCTTGTTTCTGAATGTCTTGATAACAGGGATTCCAGCCCTTTTTGCATAAGCTTCAATAAAAGAGACCGCTTCCCTTTCTGTCTTTGCATTATTTAAAAATTCTTTATACTCTTCTGCCAAAGAGAATACCTTTTTTTTCTCTTCCTCATCTATCTCATCCCACACAAGCTTTGGTTCATAAAAAAGTTGTTCTTTTAGCTTTTTTGTCTCTTGATCCATCTTAGATCCCCCATGTGTTGTTATCTTTTTTTTCTAAATCAATATAATCATCTTTGTGTATATAGTTAATCTCGATCCTGTTAAAGACTATCTCATTCAGGATCCAGCTTATAATACTTATCACTATGGATCCAAAAACAGCAGACCAAAAACCTGAGACCACAAACCCCTTTATCACTCCTGAAACCATCATTAAGAGCATGGCATTTATAACAAAGGTGAAAAGCCCCAATGTGAGGATATTTACAGGAAGTGTAAGGAGAAGCAATATAGGTTTAAAAAAGATATTCAATATCCCAAGTATTGCGGCAGCAAAAAAGGCGCTAAAAAATCCACTCACCTGTATACCATCTATCAGGTAAGAGGCCACCATTATTGATATAGTAAGAATAAGCCATTTTGTCATAAGCCATTTCACTTTTAATTATCCTCTTATCTTAAGCTTTTTAGAAAATCTCTTACCCCATCTATTCCATCTCTTTCCAAGACACGAAGGGTCTGAGTTCCTATAACAGCTATCTCTACCCTACCTTTTAAAAAATCTATGTCTTTCTTTTCTTTTACACCAAAACCTAAAGCCAGTGGAAGCCGGGTGGCCTTTCTGCATTTGGAAAGATAATCCACGAGCTGTTCAGAAAAGTCTGTTTTTGCACCTGTAACTCCTTTTCTTGCCACACAGTACACAAAACCGCTCCCAAAGTTGGAGATATAGCGCATCCTTTCCTCAGTAGTTGTTGGAGAGAACAGAACAATGGGACAGAGACCTTCTTCTTTCATTAATGAAAAATATTCTTCACCTTCTTCTGGAGGAAGATCAGCAATAATAGCACCCCTGAGAGATTTTTTCTTTAATGTCTTTACAAAGTCGTTTATTCCTTTCTTGTAAGCAATATTGTAATAGGTCATGATCAGAAAAGGGATCTCAAAGCTGTTAGCTATCTCTCCTGAAAGTTCTAAGCATCCTCTCACAGTAACGCCGTTTTTTAGTGCCTCCTGATTTGCCTTCAGGATCACCGGACCATCTGCAATTGGCTCTGAAAACGGGACCTGAAGCTCCACAAGATCAACCCCAGCCTCCACCATTGCTTCCACAAGCTGGTAACTCTCTTCATAAGATGGATAACCAACCACTATGTGGGTCATTATAAGGATACCTTTTTGCTTTTTTTTCTCCCATATATAGCGCTCAAGACTTTGCATATTCCTGTGCCTTCCTCTTTATGTAATCCATCCAACCTGGATCTCTCATTGCATCAGCAATGGTAAATATATCCTTGTCTCCTCTTCCAGACATGTTTATAAGAATGATGCTGTCCTTTGAAAGCTGATCCATTTCTTTAAAGGCCTGGGCAAATGCATGGGATGATTCAAGAGCAGGTATCAGCCCTTCTTTTTTTACCACCAAAGAAAATGCTTCCAGCACTTCTTCATCAGTTACTGCCTCAAACCTGATCCTTCCCTTTTCTTTCAGGTCCGCCAGAATTGGAGAAACCCCTACATAGTCAAGACCTGCTGCAACACTATAGGTATGCCTCATCTGCCCTTCCTCTGTTTGAAGAAAATAGCTTTTATATCCATGAGCAATACCAACAGATGCATCCTTTGAAGCAAGCCTTGATGCGTGCATTCCTGTATCAAGCCCTTTTCCTCCTGCCTCTACTCCCACAAGCTCTACAGGATCATTTAAAAATGCACTGAAGATTCCTGTTGCATTAGAGCCACCTCCAACACAGGCATAAACTCGAGTGGGAAGTCTGCCTTCCCTTTCCAATATCTGCTTTTTTGCCTCTTTTCCTATGATGGATTGAAAATATGCCACCATTTCAGGAAATGGATGTGGACCGCACACTGTTCCAAGAACATAATGAGTAGTGTCCATGTTTGTCACCCAGTCTCTAAGTGCCTCGTTTATCGCATCCTTAAGTATCCTTGCTCCATCTCTTACAGGAACAACCTTTGCACCAAGCTGTTCCATCCAGAACACATTAGGCCGTTGTCTCTCTACATCTACCTCTCCCATATATATTGTGCATTCAAATCCAAATCTCGCAGCCATTGTGGCAGTAGCAACACCATGTTGCCCTGCTCCTGTTTCTGCTATTACCCTTTTCTTTCCCATCCTTTTCACTAAAAGCCCTTGCCCTATGACATTGTTTAGCTTGTGTGCACCAGTATGATTCAGATCCTCTCTTTTTATGTATATGTTTCTGCCAAAGTACTTGCTCAGGTTGTAGGCAAAGGTAATAGAAGTGGGTCTGCAAGAATATTCAGAGAGTATTTTCTCATATTCCTGCCAAAAATCAGGGTCTTTTTTTGCATTCTCAAATGCATCTGAAAGCTCTGATAATGTAGCTACCAAGACTTCAGGAACAAAAGCAC
>JAMOPX010000135.1 GCA_027064285.1 Desulfobacterales bacterium
ATAAAAATTTTATTGACAAATTTACAGAAATATGACCTGTTTATTTAAAATAAAAAAAGGAGGAGCTTTATGAGTGAACAAGAACATGTTGTAAAAGCATTAATAGCAGTGGATCCTTCTGAACATTCTAAAAAAGCGGTTATACTGAGTTCTAAGTTTGCAAAAAAGACAGGTGTGAAACTTACTCTGCTGCACGTGATAGAAGATGTAGTGAGCTATAAAGAGATACCTGACACATGGATTCATCAGCAAAAGGCCAAAAAAGCACAAGCTCTGCTGGACGAACTAAAAAAACTTGCAGAGGAATATGGCGCTCCAGAAGTAGATACAAAAATAGCAGTAGGACCGGTGGCAGAAGAAATAGTAAGAATAGGAGAAGAAGGAAACTATGACTATATAGTAGTCGGAACAAGGGGAATGAGTGGATTCAAGAGAATGCTCATAGGAAGCGTAGCTGAAAAAGTGGTTCTTCATGCCCATTGTCCTGTTGTAGTTGTAAGATAAAAAAATTAAGGGGGGCTCTAAATGGCCAATAAATTGGAAGATCTCTTAAAATTAGAAGGGGTTGTGGGTTGCGCTGCATGGAAACCAATGGGAAAGGGAAAGAAACCCCAAATAATAGATGCTAAAGGAGAAATGATGGAACATGCAGTTGATATGGCATCTGCATGGTGTGAGTTTGATCTTTTTACTGCAACCCAGCAATGTGCAATATATGAAAGATATATAAAACAGGAAAAGTTTTATCCTGCAGATGCTATATTTATAAGAGGGAGTGAATATTCGGTTATAGCGGTCTACTCTAAAAATGGAGATCACATGGTCTCGGTATTTGTGGCCAACTTTGCAAAACCAGATTTCTGGAAGCTTACAGAAGAAATGATGGAAGTAGATGCTAACTGAGAAGTATATGAAATTCTAACCTTATTTCCTTTAATGAAGTGGGAATATAATTAAGTTCATAGAAATGCGCAACCCTTTCTTCTATCAAAAGAATAGATGAAGAGCGAGTGCCATAATCTGGACTTTCAATGAAGATAGGAGCTAACATCCGCTCTTTTTCATATCCTACTCCAGTATCTGGAAGCTCATGATCAGAGGGTATGCTTTTATCTTTTAAAACAGAAAAGATTTTTTCTATATTTATCTCTTTCTCTTCTATTATCTTTTTAATTTGCTGCTTTGCCTTTCTTACCTTTGGCCACAGAGTATCCAAAAGATGGTTACTCAGCCCATAAAGCCCGGGATCAAGCCTTTTGATATCTGCTCTGTTTGAATAATACCAGAGTTCTCTATCATCTCCCACAATAAGATTGAAGGGATTATATTTTGAAGATTCTTTCTTTACCGACTTAAGATACTCCTCTGCAGTTACATCTGACTCCAAAAACCTTCTCACCAAAAGCCCTCTTGAAGGTCTCCCTTCTTTTACTGCCTTGGGATCTCTATAGTTTGTAACCGCAGAAAACCTACCCTTTCTGGTTATACCAAGCCACGTGCCCATAGACTTAAGGTCTTTTCCAGCAATGATATCAGGATTTTCATTCCAGAAATTAAGAAAACAAGTTGGTCTAGAATAATATTCGTCTCTGTTTGCTGCAACAATAAGCTTATATTTAGGATGTATGTTATAAGCTATAATAATAAGGCACATACAGACTTTACTATTTTTTTTATTTATTATAGTTTAAATTCTAAAATTTTAGAACCACTACTTCATCAAGGCTCAAAGTTAAGTTTAGAGTCTTCCATCGAGAAGAGCTTCTCAAGGGAGAAAAAGTTGGGTTAAGGTTGCAAGAATAAAAACTTTCAGAGATGAGAGAGCACTACATCTTTTCGAGGCTGTTCAAAATATATATTATACCATTTGCTTATGAAAGAGACATATTGCATCATACAAACATTGCAGATTTTACTTTCTTTTATAATATGGCTTTGTTGTAAGCAATTGGTATTATACCTATAGTTATCCGCAATTATGCAGATAACTATAGTTTTTGAACAGCCTCATCTTGGAGGGAGATATAATGAAAGGTACAATCTCAGAAAAAATACTCAGAGAACATCTTATAGAAGGAAGGCTTGAAAAAGGGAAAGAGATTGGCATAAAGATTGACCAAACCCTTACTCAAGATGCCACAGGAACTCTTGTATATCTGGAATTTATGGCTCTTGGGATTGAACATGTAAGGACAGAGATTTCTGTCTCATATGTAGACCACAATATGCTTCAGACAGGCCCAGAAAATGCAAATGATCATATATTCCTGAAGGATTGTGCCAGCAGCTTTGGATTATATTTTTCAAGGCCTGGAAATGGCATATGCCATCAGGTACATCTTGAAAGATTTGCAGTTCCAGGAAAGACCTTGCTTGGATCAGACAGCCATACCCCAACTGCTGGAGGAATAGGAATGTTTGCCATGGGAGCAGGAGGGTTGGATGTAGCACTTACCATGTCAGGAGCTCCTTTTTATATGACTGTTCCTTCCGTGATCCTTGTTCAGCTTACGGGAAAACTCCCTCAATGGGTAAGCGCAAAGGATATAATCCTGTATCTTTTAGGAAAGTTAACTGTTAAAGGAGGACTTGGAAAGATAATAGAATATGGTGGAGAAGGAATAAAAGGACTAACTGTTCCTGAAAGAGCAACAATAACAAACATGGGAGCAGAACTTGGGGCATGGACTTCTATCTTCCCTTCTGATGAGATAACAAAAAGCTTTATGAAAGCCCAAAAAAGAGAAAAGGACTGGATAGAACTTGCTCCTGAAAAGGAAGCAGAATATGATGAGATAATAGAGCTTAACCTTAACCTGTTAGAGCCATATCTTGCGTGCCCATTCAGTCCAGATAACGTAAAACCAGTAAGCCAGCTTGCTGGAAAGAAGGTGGATCAGGTGGCAATTGGAAGTTGCACAAATTCCTCATATAAGGACATTAAACTTGTAGCTGAGCTTCTAAAAGGGAAAAAGATTCATCCAGATGTGAGCTTGGTTATATCTGTTGGGTCAAGACAGGTTTTTCAGATGCTTGCAAAAGACGGATCCCTTTCCAGCTTAATAGAAGCTGGAGCCAGAATACTCGAACTTTCATGTGGACCATGTATTGGTATGGGACAGGCTCCTCCTTCCAAAGGAGTTAGCTTAAGAACATTTAATAGAAACTTTAAAGGCAGATGCGGTACCTCTGATGCAGAAGTTTATCTTTGCAGTCCTCAGGTGGCGGTGGCAGCAGCAATAGAAGGTAAAATTGTGCATCCTCAAATCTTGGGAAAAGAGCCAAAGGTAGAAATGCCGGCTTCTTTTGAAATAGATGACAGCGCAATACTCCCACCTAAAAGAAAGAAAATCCGGATAAGAATGGGGCCAAACATAAAGCCTCTGCCTGAATTTGATCCACTTCCAGATGAGATTGAATTGGAAGTGATATTGAAGCTTGGAGACAATATTACCACAGATGATATCCTTCCAGGAGGGGCAAAGGTGCTTCCATTGAGATCAAATCTGCCTGCTATATCTGATTTCACTTTCTCACTAATAAAGCCTGACTTTGCAAACATAGCCAAGCAGAAAGCTCCTGTTGCAATTGTTGGAGGAGAAAACTATGGCCAGGGATCAAGCAGGGAGCACGCAGCACTTGCTCCAAGGTATCTTGGGGTAAGAGTGGTATTTGCTAAATCATTTGCCAGACTGCACAGATCAAATCTCATAAACTTTGGAATTGTTCCAATTCTTATAGATGAGCAAGTATATGATATTCTTGCTCAAGGTGTGCATGTTAAGATAAAAGAGCTAAGGAAGGCTATTTCTGAAAAGGAAAATGTACCTATAGATGTAATAGAAAAAGGTATTAAAGTAAAAGGAGAACTTCTTTTTTCAGAAAGGGAGAGAAAAATCCTCCTTTCTGGAGGAAGTATAAATTACTATAAAGAGATACTGAAATAAGATTTTTGTCAGATAAAGGCGGAATACTATTATTCTCAGCCAAGAAGTTGGTGGCGTGGGTGATAGCTTCCCACTCAAAAATTTATAAGGCGAATGTATAATCGGTATTGGTATAAGTCTACTTTTAATGTTCTTGTGGATGCGTTTTCTGCTTATTTTAAAAGAAAAAGCTTGATCTTGAATGGTTAACAAAGGTGACAGCGTATAATACCCTATGATCGATTATTCTATACCAAGTGCCTATATAGTTTTGTTGTGAGCAATGGGTATCTTTTTTAATTTTTTTTTCAATATCCATCTATTTCTCTTTTTAGATAAAGGATTAAGGGGTGCTTTTAATCTGGTTTCCTGCAAATTTGGCATATATATAAGATCTAGCAAATGTAAAACCGGTTTCTTCACAAATGCAAAGGTAAATTTGCAATCAGCACAATAAGTTATATAATCATAAAGGCTTTCTTCAGCCCTTATTTTCATGGTTTCAACAGCAAGAGACCTGTTTCCATGAAATGCTATATCACCTGCTCCACAGCATTTTGTAATGCTTCTGGAGTATTCCAGCTCTTCCACCTGATAACCAAGAGCTTTTATTATTTCTCTCACGCTTTCCTGAAGATCTTCTTCATATCTTGTTACACAAGAGTCATGGATAGAAAATACCATATCTTCTTTTGAAGCAGGTTCTGGCACTCCTTTTTCTGCCATTATATGATATACTGTTGTCAGTTTAAGCTCTGGAGCAAAATCTTTAAATGTACGATAACAATTAGGGCAAGCTAATATTACCTCATCTGTACCTAGATCAAAAAACATTTTCTTTGTTTGTTCTTGTATGTTTTTAAAACCATCCATATCACCCAACAAATGGGTGGGAGCACCACAACAGTTCAAAACAATTCCTGTGTCGGGCAAAACCTTCCGCAGGTATTCGTATACCCTAATTACTATCTCTGGAGAATATCCTGGAAGAGCACAACCTGGGAAAAATACCCTTTTGCATTTGCCTGTTTCTATGTCTGGAAGAGCTACAGTAAAGTATTTGGATGTCCCCCATTTTTGATTTGATAATACCGATTTATGTTCTGGAAGTGGTGCAAGACCAAGATTAACGAGCTTTTCTCTATATTCCATACAGAGTTTGCCTATATTAAGACCTTGTGGGCATAGTGCTTCGCACAGGCTACATATGTGACAGGAATAGGGAATATTGAGCTCTTCCTTTTTTAGATACTGAAATTTCAAGACCAGATCTTGTGGAGTAAAACAGTAATTTTCTAAAAAAGGACAAGTTCTTACACACCTACGGCATTCACACTGAAGACATCTTTCCGCCTCTGCTAAGGCCTCATTTTCATCAAAATTATAATGAACCTCATGAAAATCCTGAACTCGTATCTCCGGTGCTATTCCAGAGATTCTACGTCTCTCGCTACGTTTTACATTGGATACATCCACCACAAGATTTGTTTCCCAAGGACGTAATTCATAAGGAATAGGTTGTGCTTCTCCATACTGAAGATATGTGTCTATTGCATATGCTACCTGACGTCCATTTGACAAAGCATTCACTATTATATCAGGTCCATTTACTACATCTCCACCTGCAAATACTCCTTTTATGCT
Organism: Desulfobacterales bacterium; assembly: GCA_027064285.1. GTDB lineage: Bacteria > Desulfobacterota > DSM-4660 > Desulfatiglandales > JALVZP01 > JALVZP01. The sequence goes on from JAMOPX010000135.1 coordinate 5,571, forward strand.
AGTCTCTAAGGTCTCAGGATTTACTTCTATGGTATTATATTTGGTGGTTTTGATCCCCTCTTCTACCAGACCATTTAGGTCTGCAGTTAGTCCAATAGCCACAATCACTTGATCTACTGGAAGCTCAAATTCTGAACCATCTACTGGTATAGGACGTCTTCTGCCTGTTTTGTCAGGTGAACCGAGTTCTGTTTTTATACACTTTATTGATTCTACCTTTTCTTTTCCTATTATTTCTATAGGTGCGGTCAGGACCTCAAGTTTTACCCCTTCCTCTTCTGCATCTTTTACTTCTATCTCATGAGCTGGCATCTCCTGTTTTGTTCTTCTATATAAAATTTTTATATCTTTTGCTCCTAAGCGAAGTGCTGTTCTTGCGGCATCTATTGCTAGATTTCCTCCACCAATTACTGCTACCCTTTCATCAATTTTTACTTCCTGTCCTGTATTTGCTTTTCTCAAAAGATCTATTGAATAAATAACTCCATCCAGACTTTCTCCTCTTATTCCTAACTTGAGGCTTTTTTGAGTACCAAGCGCAAGGAATACCGCATCATAATTTTTTCTCAATTCCTTGAGAGATATATCTTTACCAAGTGCTGTATTCAGTTTAATCTCTATTCCCATTTCTGGAATAAAATCCAACTCTTCATCTACTATTTTTCGAGGTAATCTATATGAAGGAATAAAAAGCCTTAATGCTCCTCCAATAAAGGGCTCTGCTTCAAATATGGTTACTTTATAGCCTTTTTTTCGCAGGCAATAGGCAGCCATGAGACCTGCTGGGCCAGATCCCACAATAGCTACTTTTTTATCCTTTTCTTCTTCAATACTTATATCCACAGGTGTTGGACTAATTTTATCAGCTATAAATCTCTTTAAGTGACAGATACTTACTGCTTCATCCAGTTCTCCTCTTTTACATGCCTTTTCGCACGGTCTTACACACACCCTCCCAAGTATTTTGGGAAATGGTAGTTTTTTCAGTACTACTTTTAATGCCTCATGATATTTTCTTTCTCTTATAAGAGAAATCATCTTGCGATTGTCTATGTGAAGTGGACAGGCTGCCTGACAATAAGGAGGTTCTTCACCTATGCATTTCTCTATTATATTGAGAGAATATCCCAGATACTTGTTAAGATCTTTTTTTCCCATTTCTATTGTTCTTCTACTACGTCTTTATAACGCTTTTTAATTATGCTGGGGACAAGAGAGACAAGCACAAAGAAAACGCCTGCAATGGCAAGATATATAATAGTCTTTTTGATATCTCCTTTTCCACTTATCAACGCGCCACCTGCAAATACATATGCAATAGTGCCTGGAAGCATACATATCCATGAAATAAATATATAAGTCCCAAGACTTATGTTAGTTATTCCATAGACATAATTTTGCACATTAAAGGGGAATATAGGCACAAGACGTGTAATCATGAGCATCCGCCATCCATGTTTTCTTACGCCCTCATCTATTTTTCTAAGCCTTTCATTCTTTTGGATCCATCCTTCAACCATAGAACGTGCGGTATATCTGGCAATAAGAAAAGATGCAGTAGCTCCTAAGGTAGAACCAAGGGATACTAAAATCGTTCCTTTAACAGCTCCAAACGCAACTGCTCCCAGTATAGTAATAGGAATACCAGGCAGAAAGAAAACACAAGAGAGTATATATATAACAATATAAATCACAGGACCTAAGGGACCAAAGCTGTTAATCCATTCATTTAATTTCTGTATGTTTTCAATACTGATATATTTGGTGATCCCCAAAACTCGCATTAAAACAATAATACCCACCAGGACAGCTAAAATTACACAGAGTTTTACCCACTTCTTTTTTTCTTCAGCCATATTCACCCCTCTTTAAAATTTTTTGAATATATAACACATATAAGATGGTGTTATGTCAATAAAAAATAAGCATGTTCGAAAAATCCTTTCCATCAAGTCCAAAATTTCCTATAAAAAAGGAGCTAAATATAATGGTTAATATATCTCCTCTAGAGCTCTGTCAAGTTTTATTTTTTAAAACAGGATATAAACATTTGAGTTTTATTCGAGCATTTTGTGTTGTGAATCTCCAATCAACTTTTATGAGATTTTTATATCAATACTAACTTAAAAATCATCCTAAAAAAGCTTATTTGAGAGTGTTTACATTTAGATAGATATATGATATATTTCTTTGTAAAAATTCCGAATGTAAAAAGAAATTATTTAAGTATAAACATTGTGAATCAATGTAAGATAGTTAAAAATGGTTTTGTTCACAAAAAGCAACGTTATCTTTGTAAAAGTTGCTCTCGAAATTTTGTTATAGGGGATGCTAGAAGAAGAGAATCTGTAGTAATTGGGTAAGCCAAGGGCATTGATTGGACAGTAGAAGGGATTTTTGTTAGTGATAGTGTTATGCTGTTTATAAAAAGTGGGTTAATTCTAGGCAGACGTGTTTGAGTCATCTTATAATACCAATACTGGTTTAAAATACCCCTTTAAGAAATTTTCATATAATTTTATCATCAACAAACAAATGGCTGACTGATAGTTCCTGATGGAAATTTATTTATAAAGTGAACGCCTAATTGGTATTGATATTATTTCAAAGTATGAAAGCGAGAGAAATAAGGGAAATATTGCGAATATCAAAAATAGAAGAAAACTCCCTAAGACTGATTGAAAATTTAAAATTCTTTTACAAAGTATCTCCTGAGTCCCTATTAAAAGGGATAAGCAAAATTGTATATTTGTGAGGTAAAAGGATGATTGAGTTTAACTCCATAGATCAGGTTATTTCTGAACTCCATAGGGTAGGTTACATTGCTGACAGGGCATTAGCGACAGTTATATATTTGGCATATCATCTGGAAAAGCCTATCTTTTTAGAAGGAGAGCCTGGAGTAGGAAAAACAGAAGTAGCAATAGTTATGTCTCGTTTGTTTGATACAAAACTTATAAGGCTACAGTGTTATGAAGGACTTGATGCATCTACTGCTTTATATGAGTGGAATTATCCTAAACAGCTACTCTATATAAGACTTAAAGAACAAAAAGGATTATCCGACCAAGATATAGAAAAGATCATTTATAGTGAGCAGTTTCTTATAAAAAGGCCCTTATTGGAGGCAATTCTCTATTCAAAAGAAAAAGCACCTGTATTGCTTATAGACGAGATAGACAGAGCAGATGAAGAGTTCGAGGCATTTCTTTTAGAGGTCCTTTCTGATTTTCAGATCACAATTCCAGAGATGGACACTATAAAAGCAGAAAGAAGACCTATAGTAATTATCACATCCAACAGAACAAGAGATGTACATGATGCCTTAAAGAGAAGGTGTCTTTATCACTGGATAGACTATCCCTCCTTTGATAAAGAATACAAAATTATAATGGCAAAAATACCATCCATAGAAGAGGATTTTGCCAAACAGATCACTAAGTTCATGCAGAATATAAGAAAACCGGACTTTCTAAAAAAGCCCGGGATTTCAGAAACCTTAGATTGGGCAAAGGCACTTATAACAATGCATAAACATTACTTGGATGAAGAGGTAATCTTTGAAACCATAGGATGTATCCTTAAGTATCAGGAAGACATAAAAAAGTTCAAGGAAGAGATATGGTCAGATCATGAAAAAAGAGCAGAATTCATTTAGCCCTGGACTGGCCGGGGTTATAACTGAATTTGCCAATTTCTTAAAAGCAAATGGTTTTAAAATATTTCAGAGTAGTATCAATGACGCTCTTATAAGTCTTAAGTATGTAAATCTATTTAACAAACAAGATGTTTTCTATGTTCTAAGGTCAAATCTTGTAAAGACAGATATGGAATGGTCTCATTTTTACTATCTGTTTAATAAGTTCTGGAATACATATCTGACAAAAGAGAAAAAAGCGGTTAATAAACAAAAACAACTTCCATTTATTGAAGATAATTCAACAGATAGTGAGGCAAAAGAACAATCGCAAAAGGCAAAAAGCACTATTGATACCTCTTTTGATGAACAAAGAAGCAGGTTGGAAGGAATAGGTTATAGCCCTATTTCTACTATAGAAAAAAAAGAAATAAATCTCTTAGACGACTCAGATGTAAGTGTGGCAAGGCTTGTATTAAAACAGATAGCCTCACCTTTCAAGATTCAGAAAACAAGAAGATCAAAGAGAGGACTTCGTTCAGGAGAACGAATAGATTTCCCCAAGATGATGAAAAAAAGTCTTAAGTATGAAGGATACCCGGCTGAGCTATTTTTTAAAGAAAAAAAGAAACGACTCAAGAAATTGATTATACTTGCAGATGTAAGCGGTTCAATGCAAAGATATGCATCTTTTATTATCCCTTTTATTCTGAGCATAAAAGGGATAAGCTCAAAAGCAGAAGTGTTTGTTTTTTCCACTTCTCTCACAAGGGTTACCTATATTGTAAAACACCTTGATATAGAAGATGCCTTAAGAAAAATAGGAGAGGAAGTTCCAAACTGGGCAGGAGGGACAAGAATAGGATTTTCTCTTAAGCAGTTCAATTGCTTCAACGATGGGCTTCTTATCAATAAGAGGGCTGTTGTGGTTATATTAAGTGATGGTTGGGATCTGGGTTCAAAAGAGCTTTTAAGAAGGGAAATGGAATCTCTCAGGAATAGGGTTTATAGTATCATATGGCTTAATCCTATTTTAAATGATCCTGCTCTTTGTAAGATGTGTAAAGGCATGCAGGTGGCAATGCCATACATAGATTACATCTTGCCAGCTAATAACCTGCAAGAGCTAAAAAGAGTAGGAAAGTTATTGACTCGCCTTATGATTCATTAGCAAGGAGACAGCAACAAAAAAGAATGCCAAATAGACACCTATATCTCCATATTTAGTGTATATAGTCAAAGGCTTATTCACGAGCTTTAATCTTGCGAGCAAGACCTCTCTTTTAAAAAGTGAGCTTCTTTTTATCACCCTTCCCAAAGGATCTATAAATCCACTTATCCCTGTATTTGTAGCTCTTATAAGATAACTTCTATTCTCCACTGCCCTAAATACAGACATGGCAAAGTGCTGATAAGGAGCAGATGTTTTTCCAAACCAAGCGTCATTGCTTATATTAACCAATATGTTTGCTTCTTTTTTTACATGAATTCTTGCTATTTCTGGGAAAATAGCCTCATAGCATATCATCAATCCTGCAGACAAATCCCCGCATCTGAGAGGATATATTCCCTTGCCAGGAGAAAAATCCCCGGTAGAAGAGACGATCCTATTCACAAAAAATAGGATCTTTTTCAAAGGCACATATTCACCAAACGGGACCAAATGAACCTTGTCATAATAGGATACAATTTTTCCCTTAGAGAGAAGATATGCTCTATTAAAATAACAAATTCTGTCTTTTTTTCTTTTATAAGCAGGACTACCAAATATTATCTTGCAGTTTTCAGATATTTTATAAATTAGTTTAGCAAGTGAGCGATCTTCCTGAAAGTAAAATGGAACAGCGGTCTCTGGCCAGACAACAAGATAAGGCTTGTATTTAAAAGCATATCTTGTGAGCTCTAAATATGTAGCCATTGTTCGCGTTTGATAAGACGGATTCCATTTTAAAGACTGGTCTATATTTCCCTGAACAATAGCTACTTTTATGTCCTTTCCTTTAATGGTATCGTGCAGTCTGTATATACCATAAGTATAAGCAAGAGAAAAAAAGGCAAAGACTACAAGACCCTTAATGAAATTAAGCCTTCTGGTTAACAAAAGATAAAAAGCAGTATTTACCAAAACAATTAAAAATGACACCCCATATACTCCTGCTATATCAGCTATCTGGATAATATGAAGATTTTTATATTGTGTATAACCCATAAGGCACCACGGAAAACCAGTAAGTAATTTGCTTCTAAAAAATTCTAAAACTACCCAGCAACATGGATAAAAAAGAAGTGTTAGTTTGCTCTGGAGCCTGCACAGGTAACAGAATATTCCAAAAAAAGAAGCTAAATACATTACTAAAAGCAGATAAGGAAAAACACTTAGGTATAACGAAAGGCCCCCATATCTGGAAATGGGATACGGGATCCAGTAGAGAAGTGTAAAAAAATGAGCTAAACCAAAAATATAACCTATTTTAAATGCTTCTCTTGGAGTGACCTTTTCAATAGCTAAGAAGAGAGGAATAAGTGCAAAAAATGAGAGAAAAGAAATAGAAAATGGAGGAAAAGATAGAGTAAGGGCAAGAGCAGCTATTATAAGCAATATCATTCATCTTTCTGGATTTGATCTGTTTTTTTTCTTATCATCACCTTGTGTATTCTTCTGGGATCTGCCTCTTTTATAATGATCTCCAGATCATTAAAGACAATGGTCTCATTTTCTTTTGGTATTCTTCCTAACAGATAAATTATAAAACCCCCAACGGATTCATAATCTCCATCTGGTAGTTCCACACCAAAATATTCCTCCAGCTTTTCAACCTCTAATCTGGCATCAATATAAGCGGCGTTTTTCCCCATAGGGATAAGAAGTGGCTCCTCACTATCATGTTCATCCATTATCTCACCCACGATCTCTTCTATTATGTCCTCTAAGGTAACAATACCAGATGTGCCTCCATATTCGTCTGTAACTATGGCAATATGAGTCTTCATCTTTTTCAACTCTTTTAACAAATCACCTATTTTTTTATTTTCAGGGACAAAGTAAGGATGTCTCAGTATCTCTTTGGGAATCTTACTGGATAGCTCCCTTCCCCACAGCTTCAGCAGGTCTTTGGCATGAAGTATTCCTACTATATCATCTATATTGGAGCCGCTTATAGGAATCCTGGTATGTCCACACTTATTTATAAGTTCAATAACTTCCCCCAACGTGGAATTGATATTTGCAAAAGAAACATCTGTTCTGGGCACCATTATAGACGCAGCCGTTGTCTCTTTTAACTCTAAAACTCCGTATACCATGTGGGATTCTTCATCACTTATAAGCCCTTTTTCCTGGCCTTCATGCATAATCTCATGGATTTCTTCCTCCAGATCATTTGCGTCTTCTATATGTCTTTTCTTAAAAAGAGATTTTAGAAGATATAAAAAACCTTGTTTAGAGTTGTCTTCCAAGGACGGAATTCACCTCATTTAATAGGTTTATTATTAATAATTTTGTTACAAAGCTTTGATAGCTTGTCAAGTATATTTTATGCCTCATCTGGAATCACAACTAAGCCCTCTATTAACCAAAAACAGCTTCACAGCA
>JAMOPX010000136.1 GCA_027064285.1 Desulfobacterales bacterium
ACCTTCACAGTAAAGGGATCCAATATCTCAACTTTCTTTACAGGCTCAAAATCAGATATTCGGGGCGATATATTCTTAGGATCCATTATTGCTTCGTAGGTAAACTTTACATCGTTGGCTGTAAATGGATGTCCGTCGTGAAATACGACCTCTTTTCGTAAATGAAACAGGATTACCGGATTGTGTTCAAAAGGAGGAAATATGTATTTGCATCTTTTAGCAAGCTTGTGGAATATATCTGGATTCACTTTATTCAAAACAAGCCTTATCTTTGCTTTATCTTCTTTCTTTTGAACCACAGAAATGGAACTAATTTCAGAAAGATCTTTTGCGATCGTTTTGAGCTGGGCAATATCTCCCTTTTTTGTCCAAAGATATGCCTCTTCATATATTTCCCAGGACTTGGCAAGCCTTCCTCTAAAATTTAGATTTTCATCTCTATCTATTAGGCTTTCAAATACAAGAGATTCTATCTGTGCACTTGCGCTGTCGGCTGAAAGGATAGGATTAAGTATCACAGCATCTGCAGATGAGGCAGTTATATACTCTGTCAGTCTCTTTGGATTTCCTTTTGTCTGCTCCTCATATGTAGGGACCCAGAAATAACTCTGTAGCAACAGAATCAGCAGCAAGGTAGGGGCTAATATCAAAATCCTCTTTGTCCACATATATTGGCTTGACCTAATATTAGGCTGTGATTATCCTTAGGATGGATCATATCAAAACAAAGAAAAGATATAAAGGTTGAGGTGGAAGAGATGGGAGGGAAAGATTATTACAAGATTTTAGGTGTTCCCAGAAATGCTTCTCAAGAAGAGATAAAAAAGGCTTATAGAAAGCTTGCTCTAAAATACCATCCTGATAGGAATAAAGGAAATAAAGAAGCAGAAGAAAAATTTAAAGAGATAAATGAAGCATATGCTGTATTAAGTGATCCTGAGAAGAGACGGCAGTATGACATGCTGGGAGCTGAGGGATTCCAGAGCAAATTCAGTCAGGAGGATATATTCAGAGGATTTGATTTTGAAAGTATATTTAAGGACTTTGGTATAGGATTTGGGGGAAGAGTAAGAGATATATTTAGCGAATTTTTTGGGGATTTTGGAACTGGTTTTGGCGGATCTCCTTTTGAGAGAGGTCGTAACTATCATACTTATCATACCGGCATAAAAGGAAGAGACCTTGTATATGAGCTTCCTGTAACCTTAGAGGAGGTAGCTAAAGGAGCAAAAAAGACTATAAGTTACAATGCAGGTGGAATGAGAGAAACCATTTCTATAAATATTCCTGCTGGCGTAAAAGATGGGCAAAAGCTTAGGGTCAGAGACAAGGGAGAGCCGGGTCCTTATGGAGGTCCGAGAGGAGACCTTTATGTTCAAATAAGACTCTTAGAGCATCCGCTTTTTAGAAGAGAGGGAAACGATATCTTTTATAAACAAAGGATAAAATTTTCAGATGCGGTTTTCGGGACAGAAATAGAAGTGCCCACCATATATGGAAAAAGACTAAAATTAAAAGTTCCTCCTGGTACCCAATCTGGTGCAAAACTCAGGATAAGAGGTTATGGTTTGCCCCGTTCAGATGGCAGAGGCAAGGGAGATCAGTATGTAGAAATACATATAGATGTACCAAAGCATTTGACAAAAGAACAAGAGAAGGCTGTAATGGAATTGAGAAATGTAGGGCTGTAAATGTATGAAGGCGATATGTGTGTTTTCAGGTGGCTTAGACAGTATGCTTTCTGCCAAGATAATCAGGAGTCAGGGCATTGATGTTTTGGGGGTCTTTTTTAAAACCCCTTTTTTTACTCCGGAAAAAGCTATAAGATCTGCTCAGCTTATAAATCTTCCTCTTAAGATTCTGGATATAACAGAAGAACATCTCAGAATCCTTAAAAATCCAAAATACGGATATGGAGAAAACATGAATCCTTGTATAGACTGCCATGCTCTCATGTTTAAATGTGCTGGAAAGATTATGGAGGAAGAAGGAGCTGACTTTGTTATTTCAGGAGAGGTGCTAGGTCAAAGGCCGATGTCTCAAAACAGGAAAGCCTTGCAGATCATAGCAGAAGAAAGTGGTTTAGGAAGACTTCTTTTAAGGCCCCTTTCTGCAAAAAAGCTTCCTATTACAATTCCGGAAGAAAGAGATTGGGTAAAAAGGGAATTGTTGCTGGATGTACACGGAAGATCTAGAAAACCTCAATTAGAGCTTGCCAAAAAGTACGGCATAACAGATTTTCCTTCTCCAGCAGGTGGATGTCTTCTTACAGACAGGATCTTTTCTAAGAGATTAAAAGACCTAATAGAACTAAAAAAAGACTTTGATATTAGAGACATAGAATTACTTAAACTTGGCAGACACTTCAGAATAGATAGAACCACAAAAATTATAGTAGGCAGAAATAAAAAGGAAAATCAGATGTTAAAAGATCTTTATAGGAAAGAAGACGTGCTCTTAGAACCAAAGGAAATTCCTGGGCCTGTGGTATTGTTAACAGGAGATAAGTCTGAAAAAAACATACAATTAGCCTTAGATATTACAGCCACCTATTCTGACACCAAACCCCACCAGCAAATAGAAATAATAGCTCATTTTCCTTCCTATACAAAGGTATTAAAAGGAAAATCCCATGAAAAAAGAATCTTTCATGGGATTTTGATAAATTAGATTATCTTACAACCACCACAGGACAGTGAGCATAAAGAACCACTTTTTCTGCCACACTTCCTAAGAGCAACTTTTTGAGAGGACTTCTTCCTCTTGTTCCAATTATTATGGATACATAGTCTCCTTCTTCTGCAATCCTGACTATTTCTTCAGCCACAGGGCCTACTGCTATTCTTGTATCTACATCTTTTGCTCCGTTTTCTTCAGCAAGTTTCTTTGCCTCTTCCAATATCTTTTTTGCTTGTTGCTCTCTAAGATAGTATTTCCATGTTTCTGGCACCTTATCATATCTGATTACATCTTCTAAGACATGTAAGAGTGTTAAATGAACCCCTGTCTTTGCAGCAAAACGGGCTGAAAGTATTACTGCTTTTTTTGATACCTCTGAGCCGTCCACTGCCACAAGACTCTTTAGTTTCTTTTCCTTTTTCTCTTCCATAATTACCTCCTTTTGAGAATATCTAATTATAGTTATCCGCATAATTGTGGATAACTATAATTGTAATAATAAATTGTTTTTTCTTTATATTTTTGTAATTTATAATACTCCCCAAAATTTGGTATTTTATAGAATACTATAAGTTTTTACAAAAAATTATTTAAGTAGTCAAATCTTTTTTAAATTTGTATTTTTTAATTAGTTATATTAAAAATACCTTCAATATTATATTTCTAATTATAGCAAATTTTCAAAAAATCTGCCATATTAAAAATAATCATTCAGCAATTCTCGGTGAAAAACATATCACTTTTATTGCTTTTATTCTTTCAAATTTTACGAAAAAATAATTGTCATTCTTGTGGGTTGTATTATAAATACTACCTTTATAAACTCATCGAGAATTGCTGTATGGGTATTATAATTTTGGTAGTATTCCGCAAAATTTGATATTTTATGAAATATTATAAAAATTATACCATTTGCCTATAAAAGAGACATATTGTAGTATAAAAAGAAATCAGTTTAATATGAAGGTTAATATGAAGAAGTTTGGTAATGACAAAAAGGATGGATATAGAATGACAAGAAGATGAAAAGGATTTATTGGAAATGTATAAGAGAGAACAAGATGTTGAGTTACGTGTTCGGTGGCATGCTTTTTGGCTTTTGAGGAAAAGGTATTCAGTAGCTGGTGTAATAAAAATTTTCGGTATACATGAACGAACGCTTCGACGTTGGATAGCATGGTATAGGGCGGGAAAGATAGAAGAAATGAGACGGCGTAAAAAAGGAAAAGGTGGGAGTAAAGGATGTTGGTTGACTGAAGAGCAAAAGGAGCAGTTGAAAGCTAAGGCAGCAGAAGGGATTTTTGAAACGATTCACGATGCTATGGAGTGGGTAGAGGAGGAGTTCAAAGTCAAATATACTTACTGGGGGATGCGATCCTTATTTGTTCGGCTTGGTATCAAGAAGAAAGTGCCAAGGCCGAAAGCAATGAAAGCCTCTGACGATGCACAACAGGAGTAGAAAGAAGGGAGCTTATTGCAGCCTTTGAGAAGCGCAGGATAACAGCAGAGAAGAAAGTTGTATGGGCAGATGAGATGCGATTAGGGCTTAGAGGGCAAGTAAGAAAAGTATGGGCACCGAAGAGAGTAAAGCTGTCCTTAGGAGTATATGTTATAGGAGGTCGTCAATCCACGAATCACAGCCTGTAAAAGAAATAGGTTTGACCTTGATTCAACAGCCAATGATCAAAGTTAAGTTCAAACCTCAGAGAGGAGAACTTTCTTATCGGAAAGAAAGGCGGGTTAAGATTGTAAAAATTGTAAAAATAGAAACTTTCAGGGCTGACAGAGCAATAGTTATCCGCAATTATGCAGATAATTATAAATTTTAAAGAGTTAGGAGAAGACAAAATGATAAAAGAAAATGTAAAAAAGATTATGTCAGAGCTTCCTAAAGGAGTTTTGCTTGTTGCTGCAGCAAAGACTAGGACCTCTGAAGAGATCTTGGAGGCAATAGAAGCGGGAGTCCAGATTATAGGAGAAAACTATGTTCAGGAAGCAGAAAAGGCCTTTGGGATTATTGGAAACAGGGCTAAGTGGCATATGATAGGACATCTTCAGACAAATAAGACAAAAAAGGCGGTCAGGATATTTGATATGATAGAAACCATAGATTCAGTTAAAATAGCAAAGGCTATTGACAAAGAATGTAAAAAGTTGGGTAAGGTTATGCCTGTTCTTATTGAGGTTAACAGTGCTGAAGAATCTCAGAAGGCAGGGGTTATGCCGGATGATGTGATCAGTTTTATAAAAGATATATCTCACCTCGAGAATATAAAAATAGAGGGCCTTATGACAATGGGTCCTTTTGTGGATGATCCAGAAGAACTTAGGCCTTATTTCAGAAGGACAAAAGAGCTTTTTGAAAAGATAAGAGATATGGATATCCCAAATGTAGAAATGAAATATTTATCAATGGGTATGTCTGATTCTTATAGGGTAGCAATAGAAGAAGGTGCAAATATGGTTAGAATAGGTACAAAAATATTTGGGCCAAGGCATTAATCAATGAAAAAGGGATTATTTAAGCAGATTAATTGTCTTATTGCAAAAGCGATCCATAATTACAGTATGATAGAGGAAGGGGATAAAATTCTTGTTGCAGTATCTGGTGGTAAAGATAGTTTGACCCTTTTATGGTTTTTAAAGGAAAGGCTAAAATGGATTCCCATAAATTATGAACTTTTTGCTCTGCATATAGATTTGGGTTTTAAAAATCAGAATAATGATAAATTGATCAAATTTTTTGAAGAAAAAAATATCAGATATAAGATTGTAAATACAGACATAGGGCCAAAGGCCCATAGCAAAATAAATAAAAAAAATCCCTGTTTTTTTTGTTCCCGTCAGAGAAGAAAGCTTATTTTTGAAATAGCAGATGAATTAGGTTATTCAAAAATAGCATACGGACACCATAAAGATGATGTTATAGAAACTCTTTTCCTGAATATTTTTTATGGTGCAAACATAAGCACTATGCTTCCGGTACAGGAATTCTTTGATAAAAGATTCAAAATAATAAGACCCCTTTATTTAGTTGATGAGATCTTTATAGAAAGATTTTTTAAATCTACTGATTGGACTGAGAAAGAAGAAGCATGTCCTACTTCTTTTTCTTCTAAGAGAAGAGCTATAAAGAACCTGCTTCAGGAATTATATAAAACAAACAAAAAAATAAAAGAAAATATCTTTCACGCTATCCACAATATAAGAGTAGAATATATGCCAACATTGTGAACTACCGATGACTAAAGTCGCAGGCTTCTAAAGAAGCTTGATAGATCTCTCCTCCTGTTCCGTCAATCTTAATTTTTTAAGACAGGATACAAACGTTTGAGTTTTATCCGAGCATTTTGGGTTGTGAATCTCCATTCAACTTTTACGAGATTATTATTTCGCTTTCTCTCCCAAATGGAAACATATCTGGCAAGCATGATTTATGACAGGTCATGTCCTAATAATTTAATTCTTATAAGAAAGAGTGGCCCACCGTTATAATGAATAAGGCCACCCAAAACAAAAACATAAAGGATAAAATAGTTTATGAAAAGAATCAGCAATTCTCGGCGAGTTTATAAAGGTAGTATTTACAAGGCAATCCACAAAAATGACAATTATTTTTTCGTAAAATTTCTTAAAAAAAGAGATATGGAGAAGTTATCTAAGTGGTTATTATAAAAGAATAAAAGCAATAAAAGTGATTTATTTCTCACCGAAAATTGCTGTATCTGTATCTTCTCAATTGCATTTTGATATAGGTTATATTATTATTCTATCTACTATTCAAGAACATATAAGCTTGTTTAAAAGGATTTTTCGAACAGGTGGCTTATAATAATGAATGATACGCCATTCATCCCATATGGGCTTTCTGGCGTGGATTTCTGTAAAAACTTAAAAGAAAAGAAAATCTAAAAATGAAAAAATCTATAATTTGTATTGTTGGTGCTTCTGGGTCAGGAAAGACTTTTTTTATAGAAAGACTTATCCCAGAATTAAAAAAGAGAGGAATAAAAGTTGTTAGTATAAAACATGATATTCATGATAAATTTGAAATGGATAAGCCTGGCAAAGATAGCTGGAGGCATAAAAAAGCAGGAGCTATAGCAACTATTATTTCATCTCCTAAAAGGATAGGCATAGTTATGGACACAGATCATGATCATGATCCAGAGGAATTGTTGAAGTATATAGATTTAAATAAAGTGGATCTTGTTTTAGCTGAAGGCTATAAAAAATCACGATATTTAAAAATAGAAGTATTAAAAGATAATAAGCTTATGTGCAAAGATGATCCTCGTTTAATTGCGGTAATTAGCAACCAGAGCAAGCATCCAAAAAGAAGCTTACCTATCCCCTATTTCAGGTGGGATCAAGCAGAAGAAGTGGCGGACTTTATAATAAAAAAGCTGGATCTCTAACAAAGACCCAGCTTTTTATGATGCCCCCGGGGTGATTCGAACACCCGACCCCCAGATTAGGAATCTGGTGCTCTATCCTCCTGAGCTACAGGGGCATATTCTTTATTTAACTTACAGAAAAGAAATATTTATGTCAATGCCCAAAAAGCTCATCTATAATATCAATACTATTTTAAAATTCTTTTTTAGAAAAATTTTTATTGAATTTTTTTACAGTAAAAGAGATAGTATAGTTAATAGACTTCCATGTTAAAATTTATAAGGTAAATACATAAGTTGACAAGTGTCGATCTGTCTATCGTTCTCATAATGGATAATTTTATATTATAAAAATATTTATATAATAGTTTTGGTATAATTAATGCTCTGTCAAAAGTAAAAATTTCAGTTATCTTATTCTCCTGTTGATGTAAAATATATCAAGATAAAGCTTAAACAGGAGGGTAATGAAAGATGAAGAAGTATGAGGTAGTCCTGAATGAGGAGCAGAGGCAATATCTTCAGAGACTTATCAGCAGAGGGAGTGCACCTGCAAGGTCTATAAGAAGAGCATATATTCTTCTCAAATCAGATACAAGTTCTGAAGGTGCTGGGTGGAGCTATAAGGAGATAATCCAATCCTTTAATGTTTCTGCTCCAACGATTGCGGATGTTCGCCGCAAATTTGTTAAAGAGGGACTTGAGAGTGCGATATTCCGCAAGAAGCCAGATAGAGAGTATCCAAGAAAGCTTGATGAGGAAGCAGAAGCACATCTTATAGCCCTTGTGTGCAGCAAGCCACCAGAAGGCAAAGAGAAGTGGACCTTGAGGCTTCTTGCTAATAAGATGGTGGAGCTTGGATATGTAGAAAAAGTTTCTCATGAGACAGTGCGTCAAGTTTTAAAAAAACGAACTCAAGTCTTGGCTGAAGAAGAGCTGGGCTATACCAAGGGAAGATGAAGCTGAGTTTGTGTAGAGGATGGAAGATATTCTTGAAGTATTATATACAAGGCCATATGATCCTATGCGTCCGGTTGTATCCATGGACGAGAATAGCTACCAGCTTTTGGGGGACAAAGTAGAACCTCTTCCTCTAAATCCTGGCAAGTCAGAGAAAGAGGACTATGAATATCAAAGGAAAGGGGTTGTCAATTTGTTCATGTTGTTTGAACCTTTTGCGGATTGGAGACATGTTAAAATAAGAAAAGCATAGGACAAGAAAGGATTGGTCTTTTGTAATGAAAGAGCTTTCCATGAGGTATCCTGATACAGAGAAGATAGTCGCAGTTTTAGACAATCTCAACATTCATACTCCTGCGTCATTCTATAAGGTATTTGAGGCAGATGAAGCTTTTGCATGGGAGTTGGTTGAACATGGCTAAGATAGAACTCAGCGCCCTGACAAGGGAATGTCTCAAGCGTATTGGAGATGTCAGCATCCTTGCCAGATATGTTTCTCTTTGGGAGAGAGAGCGAAACAATAATCTCGTAAAAGTTGATTGGAGATTCACAACCCAAAATGCTCGGATAAAACTCAAACGTTTGTATCCTGTTTTAAAAAAATCAAGATTGACAGAGTATTAGCAGCTACTGATTTTGGTCATTAGAAAATATATGAATTACGACATAGAAAAATACAAAGAACTATATAACTTAGCAAAAGAAGCATTTAATGAAGAGCTTAACCGGGCTTTTCGTATAGATGAAAAGGCGTCCAAATACCTTACTGTGTTAACATTTTTTATTGGAATTTATGGTTTCTTTATAAAAGAAATTTTACAAATCATCTCTTTCCCTAATAATTTTATAGAATGGTCATTGTTTTTAGTTCTTGCCATTATTCTACTACTACTGATAGTTACATGCTTTAAAACTTTCAGCATTTTAAAAGTCCATGAGTATAGAAAGATACCGATAGATTTAAATTTTTTTGATAAGAATGAATTGATAGATATCTATTTTACAATGGCGAGTGGAATTAAAGAAAACATGATTCAAAATCGCAAAACAACAGACAAAAAATCTAAAAAATTATACCAATTGCTTACAACAAAGCCATACTTGAAAGAGACTGAAACGCCTGAAAAATCCAGTTCCAACCTGTTAGTCTTCGCATTTTATCAGGATACGCTATAGGGTTTTTAAGTACTTTTTCCACAGCACGTTTTTTAGCTTCCAGGTCAGGATGAATTTTTCCTTCTACTCGGCGTTGCACTTCCTCAAATACTCGCTCAGCAGGATTTAACTCTGGAACTTGACCTTTGCCTGATGATTTTCTAAGTGAAAATTTATAAAGGCAATTTCTAATCGGTATTGGGATTAGAATATAGAGAAATGGTATGCTATGGAAATTTATGTTACATTGGCTGAAAGACCTTATATGGAGGAGTAAAAATGAGGGTTATGGATGATCTTTATGCATTTTTTTGGACTAATCCATCAGAAAATAATTCCAATACCTATCTTATAACAGGTAGGAAAAACATCCTTATAGATCCAGGACACTATCATCTCTTTGGGCGTGTAAAAGATGAACTTACGAGACTTTCTCTTTCTATTCAGGATATAGATCTGATTATCCTGACCCATGGTCATTTAGACCATACAGAAGCTATTAAGTTTTTTTATGAAACATCAGTAATACATACGATTCATAAGGAGGAGTGGGAAATAATAAAAAAAGGAGCTTCATATCACATGGGCTTATTCGGTCCATCTGAGATGACACCCCATATATTGCTACAAGAGGGAGATATGATCGTAGGAGATAAAAAATTCTATGTGATTCATACTCCTGGACATTCACCCGGATCTGTCTGTATATATTGGCCAGAGAGGAAAGTGTTGTTTACAGGTGACTGTGTTTTTGATCAGGGGATAGGTAGAACCGATCTTCCCGGTGGAGATGGGAAAAAGCTAAAGGAAAGTATAAGAAAGATATCTAAGCTTGATATATGGTATGTTATGCCAGGTCATGGAGATATGATTATAGGAAGTGACGAAGTTAAACAAAATTTTAGACAAATAGAGGAATTTTGGTTTTCTTTGATATGAATAGCACAATTGTCTTAGGTATATTGATTGGCATTTTTATAGGTATAACAATATTTTTGTTATTTTCTTTAAATAAAATAAAAGATCTGAGTAGTTCTCTTGTAAAAACAATAAATGAAGAGTCCAGAAAGAATAGGGAAGAGCTTATACACACATTAAAAGAGCTTTCAGATTCCAATGAAAAGAGAATAGGTGAGTCTTTTAAGATGGTGAGTGAAAGATTGGAAGCGGTACAGCAAGGCCTTGGAGAGATGAGAAGCTTAGCAAAAGGTGTCGGAGATCTAAAAAGAGTGCTTATGAATGTAAAGACAAGAGGGATATGGGGTGAAATTCAGTTAGGTGCTATATTGGAAAATATACTTACACCTGATCAATATGCAAAAAATGTACAGATAGGAGAAGATAAAAAATATGTAGTGGAGTATGCAATAAAAATCCCTGGGGCTGATAGTGGTAAAGAAAATGTCTGGCTTCCTATTGATTCTAAGTTTCCTCAAGAAGATTATATAAGACTTTTAGATGCCGTTGAAAACGCAAATACAGAGGCAATTCAAAAGGCTTCATCTTCTCTTTTAAAAGCTATATATTCCTTTGCCAAGGATATAAATCAAAAATATATAAGACCCCCTTTTACCACTGATTTTGCAATAATGTTTCTTCCTACAGAAGGACTTTATGCTGAAATTCTTCGCCAGCCTTCTGAGATAGAGAAAATTCAAACTAAATTTAGAGTTGTAATTGCAGGACCTACTACCCTTTCGGCTATGCTTAATAGCATTAGAATAGGTTTCCAAAGTATTGCATTACAGAAGAGATCTAATGAGGTATGGGCTATACTTTCTGCAGTAAAAACCGAATTTGAAAGATTCGAAAATGTACTGGAAAAACTAAAAAAACAGGCTAATTCTATCTCGAATACCATAGAGAAAGCAGAAGTAAGAACAAGAGTAATGAAGAAAAAGTTAAAGGGAGTGGAAACCCTTCCGCAGAAAGAAGCTCTTGAGTTGTTAGAAATTAATGATGATTAATATAAAATATTAGGAGGAGAAAGTATATGAGATTAAAAGAGATATGGGATGATCACAGGACAAATAGAATTATAGTTTTTTCGTTATTTGTGATAATCACTTTTTTGAGTTTATCTCCCGAAGTCCCTATACCAAATGTATTAAATTGGCAAGATAAGCTTGAACATATAATGGCTTTTGTAATACTTGCTATTTTTTTATGCAGATCATTTAATCCTAACACAGAATTTAGTATGGCTGATAGAATTATACTTTCAATGCTTATCTTAGCAGCTTATGGTTCTTTAAATGAATTTTTACAAGGTTTTATCTCTACCAGAGATCCCAGCATACTGGATCTTATGGCAGATATATTTGGGGCATTTTGGGGAGGCATGCTTTTTCGGCGTGTCTCTTTTTTAAATAATATCCGCAAGTAAAATGGATCTGTTTTTTGATATAATTAAAAGACTTACTAAATTAGAATTGATATTACATAGTAGCAAAGAGATGAGCAAAATGGATGTTCGGCTTGTGACAGTTTATGCTGTATCCGAAGATAATAATGAGGTGATCATTTCTCAAACTAAGCCTCCATTGAACAAAGATATGGTAGGGAAAGAATTAGAAGCAAGTTTTGTTGCAAGCATAAAAAAGGATAAATTAGAAAGATTCTTTTTTTTGGCAAAGATAAAAAAAATCGGACTTTTTAGTTTAAGTAGAAATAAACTGGCAGAGGCTGTGTTTCTTATGCCTGTTAAGAAGGAGATATATAAAAGATCTTTAAGAGTATATTCTCGTATTAATTGTGAAAAAGATTCTGTTTATGTAAGGGTTATTCGTGGTGGAGATAGATTTCAAGTAATTGATATTTCAGAAGGTGGGCTTTGCTTTAAATGTGAAAAAGATATGGTAAACTCTATCAGATTTATTCTTCATAAA
This sequence comes from Desulfobacterales bacterium, assembly GCA_027064285.1. Classification (GTDB taxonomy): domain Bacteria; phylum Desulfobacterota; class DSM-4660; order Desulfatiglandales; family JALVZP01; genus JALVZP01. The sequence goes on from JAMOPX010000136.1 coordinate 12,080, forward strand.
GAATTAAATATGGTGATTGAATTTTCTGAGGATGTGAGGATAATGGCAAGAGCAGAAATAATGAGAAGGTTTGAAGAAGATGATAACCCGAATACCCTATTTATAGGGGTTAAATTTACAGGTTTTCCTAAAGGAGAGGAAAAACAGCTTGTTAGAATTGTAGAGAAACTTAGAGGAAGGAAAGAGGTATGAAAAATTGACCCTCCCACGACTAAAGCCGTGGGATTCCCGCTTCAACGAGGGATGACTCGTAGACCTGCCCAAAAGCAGTTCCGCCGCCAGTGCCCTCTCCACGGGCGTCACTTCCCGCCAGCCCAGCGGTAGAGCTTTTAAGGATAGCCAATCCTCTCTGCAATATCACTTTTGCGGCGTTAATGTCTGCATCATCAGTGTAGCCACAATGCAGACAGCAGAAGATTTTTCCTTTCCTGTTTTTAGAATGAACAAAACCACAAGCTGAACAGGTCTGACTGCTCCTTCTGGGATCTATCTTCAGAAATATCTGTCCATACTGCCTGCACTTGTATTCAAGCATTCTGATAAAGGTGCTCCATGCTGAATCTATTATCTTTCTGTTAAGAGAAGTTTTTGTTTTTGCTCCTTTTCCATGAACACGCCTGCTCATGTTTTTAACTTTCAAATCTTCCACCACTACGCCGTGTCTTTTGGCTATGATGGTGGAAACTTTGTGAAGAAAGTCATGTCTTATGCAAGCTATC
>JAMOPX010000137.1 GCA_027064285.1 Desulfobacterales bacterium
CCTTCTTCGCTAAATGCTTCGTTATCGCCGCCGTCAACGTCGTCTTCCCATGATCTATATGCCCTATCGTCCCTACATTTACATGCGGCTTCTTCCTCTCAAATTTCTTCTTTGCCATGCTTGAACCTCCTTTTATTCACATAACAACATTACCATCTATTACCATCTATAATGAGCAAATGCCTTATTTGCCTCTGCCATTCTATGGGTATCTTCTTTCTTCTTAATTGCACCACCTCTATTATTATAGGCATCTAACAATTCAGCCGCTAATTTTTCTGCCATACTTTTACCAGACCTTGCCCGCGCATAATTAATAAGCCAACGAATCGCTAAAGCTTGAGCCCTTGAAGGTCTCACTTCTATGGGCACTTGATAGGTAGCTCCACCTACCCTTCTGGATCTGACCTCCATAAGAGGCTTTGTATTTTCTAATGCCTTATTAAATACCTCTAACGAATCTTTCTTAGTCCTTTTTGCAATAATATCAAGTGCCTCATAAAAAATGGATCTGGCAACACTTTTTTTCCCATCTTTCATAAGACAGTTTATAAACTTGGCTACTACCTCACTATTATATTTGGGGTCAGGGGCAACCCTCCTCTTTTCTACTGTGCCTTTTCTTGGCATAGCTACTCCTTAAATGTATTTTTATGTGCTTACACTCTTAGGTCTTTTTGTCCCATATTTGGATCTGCTTTTTCTTCTATCCTCAACTCCAGCAGCATCTAACGCACCTCTTATCACATGATATCTCACACCCGGAAGATCTTTCACTCTTCCACCTCTTATCAAGACTACTGAGTGTTCCTGCAGATTATGACCAATTCCTGGTATATAAGAGGTTACTTCTATACCATTAGTAAGTCTAACCCTTGCCACTTTCCTCAGAGCAGAATTGGGCTTCTTCGGTGTAGTGGTATAAACCCTTACACATACCCCTCTCTTTTGAGGACAACCCTGTAAAGCAGGAGATTTAGATTTACTCTTCGGTTTTTCTCTGCCGCATCTTACTAATTGGTTTATGGTCGGCATATCTCCTCCTCTTTAATACAAGCGATACTTATTATTCTGAATCGCAAAATTTGTCAAGACTTTTATTAATCTACCACTCCCATCTGGACATCTCTATATTTCTTCAAACCAGTCCCTGCAGGAATTAATCTTCCCATTATAACATTTTCTTTTAATCCTTTTAAGTAGTCTATTTTACCAGCAATACTTGCTTCAGAAAGAACTCTTGCTGTCTCCTGGAAAGAGGCAGCAGAAAGAAAACTATCTGTGGTAAGAGATACCTTTGTAATTCCCATCAAAAGAGGTTCCGCACTTGCTGGTTTTTTGCCTTCTTCTATAAGCTTTCTGTTGATCTCTTCAAACTTTATTTTATCTATATATTCGCCAATCAATAGATCTGAGTCTCCAGGATCTGTTACCTTAACTTGCTTAAGCATTTGTTTCACAATTACTTCTATGTGCTTGTCATTTATCCTAACACCTTGAAGCCTATATACCTTTTGAATCTCGTTTACTAAATATTTTGCCAGCTCTTGAATTCCTTTTATTCTCAAAATATCATGAGGATCTGCTGAACCATCCATAAGGGGTTCACCTGCTCTTACATAGTCTCCTTCTAATACGCTTACATGTTTGCCTTTGGGTATATAGTAAGTAACAGGTTCTCCCACTTCTGGTGTAATAGTGATCTTTCTTCTTCCTTTAGTAAATTTTCCAAAGTGGACTACTCCATCAATATCACTTATGATTGCCACTTCCTTAGGTTTTCTTACCTCAAATAATTCCGCTACTCTAGGGAGTCCACCTGTTATATCTTTTGTTTTGGTAGTCTCACGAGGAATTTTTGCTAAAACTGTCCCAGCTGTTACCTTATCTCCTTCATTTACAACAATAATAGCTCCTACAGGCAAATAATATCTTGCTTCTGCATTTGGATTATCAGGAAGTTTGGCTGTTTTTCCAGTTTCATCCTTTATAGAAATTCGTGGCCTCAGATCTACATCTTGGGCTTCTACAATAACTCTACTGATCCTACCTGTAACAGGGTCCCTTCTTTCTTGCATGGTTACACCTTCTATAATATCTCCAAACTTAACCCTTCCTGATACCTCTGTTAAAATCGGAGTAGTAAAAGGGTCCCATTCCACAAGAACTTGACCAGCCTTTACTTCTTCTCCTTCTTTCACCTTTAATGTAGCGCCATATATAACAGGATATCTTTCTATCTCTCTACCACCTTTACCTACAATTGCGATTTCACCATTTCTGTTCATTACTACAAGAGATCCATCTTCCCTAAGCACTGTTTTAAGATTAATAAATTTCACTTTTCCATTATTTCTGCAACTAATAGTGGACTGCTCCACCTGCTTTTTAGCTGCACCACCTATATGGAAAGTTCTCATAGTAAGCTGTGTACCTGGTTCACCTATGGATTGAGCAGCGATGATTCCCACAGCCTCTCCTATATTTACTTCTCTTCCATGAGCTAAATCTCTTCCATAACACTTTTTACATATACCGGTCTTTGATTCACACGTAAGCACTGATCTTATCTTTACCTTATCTATTCCTGCACTTTCTATCTTTTTCACCTTTTCCTCATCAATCTCCTCATTTGCCTTTACAAGAACTTCACCAGTAACAGGATCTACTATATCTTCTACAGCTACTCTCCCAAATATCCTTTCCCCAGTCATCTGAAGTATTTCTCCGCCTTCAACAAGGGCATCTACCTCTATGCCATTAAGTGTTCCGCAGTCATCTTCTGTAATAACTGAATCTTGAGCCACATCTACCAATCTTCTGGTCAAATATCCAGAATTAGCTGTCTTCAAGGCTGTATCTGCAAGACCTTTTCTTGCCCCATGAGTAGAGATAAAGTACTGGAGAACAGTAAGGCCTTCTCTAAAATTAGATGTGATCGGGGTTTCAATAATTTCACCAGAAGGCTTTGCCATAAGACCTCTCATTCCGGCCAACTGTCTCATTTGGTCTTTACTGCCTCTTGCTCCGGAATCCGCCATCATATAAATTGGATTAAAGCTTTTAATTTCTACTTCTCTTCCATCTGGAAGTTTCCTTTTCTCAATCGCAATCTCTTTCATCATCTCTTCTGTGATATCCTCTGTAACCTTAGCCCATATATCTACTACCTTATTGTATCTCTCACCATTGGTAATAAGACCTCTGAGGTACTGATCTTCTACTTTTCTCACTTCCTCTTCTGCCTTTTCAATAAGCTCTTTTTTCTTAGGTGGAATCACCATATCATCTATTGCTATGGATATGCCAGATACCGTAGCAAACTTATATCCTATATCCTTCAATCTATCTGCCAGCAGAACTGTATTTTTCATTCCTAAATTCTTATAAGCTTCATATATAATGGTTTTTAATCCTTTCTTATCAATCACCTTGTTCACAAACTCAAAAGGAAGTTTTTTATCTCCATCTTTTGGGATAACTTCATATATAAGAACCCTACCAGTAGTTGTATCATAAAGCTGACCATCAATTCTTACTTTTATCTTAGCATGAAGATCCAACACCCCTGAATCTAAGGCTATATGCACCTCTTCAGGATCAGAAAAGACCATTCCCTCTCCTTTTGCACCTGGAACCTCTCTGGTCATGAAATAAACGCCAAGAACAATATCCTGTGTAGGAATAATTATAGGATCACCATGTGCGGGAGAAAGAATATTGTTTGTAGACATCATCAATACCCTGGCTTCCACTTGAGCTTCAATAGAAAGAGGAACATGTACAGCCATCTGATCACCATCAAAGTCTGCATTAAATGCAGGGCATACTAACGGATGAAGTTGAATAGCCTTATCTTCTATCAAAATAGGCTCAAAGGCCTGAATTCCCAATCTGTGCAGTGTTGGTGCTCTATTCAAAAGAATACAATATTCTTTTACTACCTCATCCAATGCATCAAATACTTCAGGGGTTTCTTTTTCTACAAGCTTCTTTGCAGCCTTTACTGTACTAACAATCCCTTTATCCAAGAGTCTGTTGTAAATAAAGGGTTTAAACAGCTCTAATGCCATCTGCTTAGGAAGACCACACTGATGCAATCTAAGCTCAGGCCCTACCACAATTACTGATCTACCAGAATAGTCAACACGTTTGCCCAAAAGATTTTGTCTAAATCTTCCCTGTTTCCCTTTAAGGGTGTCTGCTAAGGATTTTAAAGGTCTTCCATTAGAACCTGTCACAGGTTTTCCACTTCTCTCATTGTCAAAAAGCACATCCACTGCTTCCTGAAGCATCCTTTTCTCATTACGCACAATTATCTCAGGTGCATCAAGTTCATATAGTCTCTTAAGCCTGTTATTTCTGTTAATTACCCTCCTATACAAGTCATTCATATCAGAAGTAGCAAATCTACCTCCATCCAATGGAACAAGTGGCCTCAAATCAGGAGGGAGTACAGGTATTACTTCTAAAACCATCCACTCTGGTCTATTAGGAGAATTTCTAAAGGCATCTATTATCTTTATCCTCTTACCTAACTTCTTGCGCTTTGCCTCAGAAGTAGTTTCTAACATCTCTGCTCTAAGTGTCTTTGAAAGAAGATCAAGATCCAGCTCCTTTAATAGCTTTTGAACTGCCTCAGCCCCCATTCCAACCTCAAAACTATCTCCATATTCTGCCCTTAACTGATAAAGCTGCTCTTCTGTAATAAGCATACCTTTTTCTAAGGGAGTATCCTTTGGATCGGTTACTATAAAGGTTTCAAAATAAAGAACCTGCTCCATCTTTTTTTGAGTTATGTCTAAGAGATTCCCAATCTTAGATGGCAAACATTTCACAAACCATATATGAGCTACAGGACATGCCAGTTCTATATGCCCCATTCTTTCTCTTCTTACTTTACTGTGTATAACCTCCACTCCACATTTTTCACATACTATACCTCTGTGCTTCATCCTTTTATATTTTCCACAATTACACTCATAATCCTTTACAGGACCAAATATCCTCGCACAAAAGAGCCCATCTCTTTCAGGCTTAAAAGTCCTGTAGTTTATAGTCTCAGGTTTCTTTACCTCTCCATAAGACCATTCTCTTATCTTTTCAGGAGAAGCTAATGAAATCCTAACAGCTCTAAAACTATTAGGGTCCTTTGGTTTTGCAAAGAAACTATATAGATCTTCTACCACTTTTCCCTCTCCTTAAAAGGGGTTTTATTGGACTTTTGTATCTTCAAAAAGTTCAATATTTAATGCAAGACTCTGAAGTTCTTTTATAAGCACCTTGAAAGACTCTGGCAGACCAGGCTCTAAGATGTTATTTCCTTTTACTATCCTTTCGTACATTCTGGTTCTTCCAGCTACATCATCTGATTTTACTGTAAGAAACTCTTGAAGTGAGTAGGCAGCACCATATGCCTCTATCGCCCATACTTCCATTTCTCCAAGCCTCTGTCCTCCAAACTGAGCCTTTCCTCCCAATGGCTGCTGAGTAATAAGAGAATATGGACCAATGGAACGGGCATGAATCTTATCATCTACCAAGTGATGCAGTTTCATTACATACATTATTCCTACCGTAATCTTCTGATCAAAAGGCTCTCCTGTCTTTCCATCATAAAGGGTTGTTTTTCCAATTACAGGAAGACCTGCTTTTTTCAACAGTTCTTTTATCTTATGCTCCTTAGCACCATCAAATACAGGGGTTGCCATTGGAATACCATCTTTCCACATATGAACAGCTTCTATAATTTCTTCTTCACTCATTCCATCAAACATTTTATTATAATCTTCTTCCCCCAGTATATATATCAATTTCTCTTTTAGCTCTTCAAAGCTCTTCATTTTTTCTAAGGTCTCAGCTATCTGTCTGCCAAGCTCCTTAGATGCCCATCCAAGATGAGTCTCTAACACCTGACCTACATTCATACGAGAAGGTACACCAAGAGGATTCAATACCATATCCACTGGAGTCCCGTCTTCAAAATAGGGCATATCTTCAATAGGAACAATCTTAGAAAGAACTCCTTTATTTCCATGTCTTCCAGCCATCTTATCACCAACAGATAGCTTTCTTTTAACCGCTAAATATACTTTGACCATTTTTATTACACCCGGAGGAAGATCATCACCTGCTTGAATTCTTTCTATCTTTTTCTTTACTTCTTCCTTCCTCTTATCTAATTTAGAGACGGCTCTTTTTATAATCTCTTCTACCTTTTCTATCACTTCCATAGGAGCTTTTATATCTGCTCTAAGCCATACCTCCAATGAAAGTCTATCAACATCCTCTGAAGATATAGATTTTTCTGCACTAAGTAAAAGCTGCTTTGTCTTTTTATCATATAAATCTGTTCTCAAAGTTTTCCCTACTAAAAGCTCTTTTAGTTTCTGCTTTACAACACCACTTATTATCCTGCTCTCATCTTCCAAATCCTTTTCTAAAGCCTCTATCTGCTTCTTCTCAATCTCTAAGGTTCTCTTGTCCTTTTCCACACCTTTTCTGGTAAAAATTTTTACATCTATCACTACACCCTTAGTGCCAGGTGGAACTCTTAAAGATGTATCCTTAACATCACTTGCTTTATCTCCAAATATAGCTCTTAAAAGCTTCTCTTCAGGAGTTAGCTGAGTTTCTCCTTTTGGGGTAATCTTTCCTACCAGTATATCACCTGGCTTTACTTCAGCACCTATTTTTGCAATCCCGCATTCATCTAAATGTCTAAGTGCCTCCTCGCTTACATTAGGTATATCTCTTGTAATTTCTTCCTTTCCCAGCTTTGTATCTCTTGCCATCAATTCAAACTCTTCTATATGTATGGAAGTATAAATATCATCCCTGACAAGCCTTTCACTGATGAGTATAGAATCTTCATAGTTGTATCCTCTCCAGGACATAAAGGCTACAAGAACATTCTGCCCCAATGCAAGTTCTCCATTATCAGAAGAAGGGCCATCAGCAATTATCTGACCTTTTTTCACAAAATCTCCTTTTTTTACAATAGGCTTTTGGTTATAACATGTATCTTGATTTGACCTTTTAAACTTTTCTAATCTATATATTTCAACCTCAGGTTCATCACCATTTCCTACGGTTCTAACCACTATTCGGGTGGCATCCACATCTTCTACAATACCATCTCTTTTAGCCACCACCGCATTTCCAGAATCTTTAATCACTCTCTTTTCCATACCAGTTCCTATAAGAGGCGCATTAGTCTTCATTAAAGGAACAGCCTGTCTCATCATGTTAGAGCCCATAAGAGCTCTATTAGCATCATCATGTTCCAAAAAAGGAATTAGGGAAGAAGAAACACTAACTATTTGTTTTGGAGCAACATCCATATATTTTATTTCTTCAGGTCTTGCCTTACTTGCTTCACCAGCCCTTCTTACTGCAATTTCTTCCCTCAAAAATCTTCCTTGCTCATCCACCGGTGCATTAGCTTGAGCAATAGGATAATCTTTTTCATCTAATGCAGTCAGATATTCTATCTCTTTTGTAACAATACCATTTTCAACTTTTCTATAAGGAGTCTCTATAAAGCCAAGGTCATTAACCTTGGCATATGTGCATAAAGAAACTATAAGACCAATATTTGGGCCTTCTGGAGTTTCTATAGGACAAATTCTACCATAATGGGTTGGATGCACGTCTCTTACTTCAAATCCTGCTCTTTCCCTGGTAAGTCCACCCGGTCCCAGTGCGCTTAATCTTCTCTTATGAGTAATCTCAGAAAGAGGATTTGTTTGATCCATAAATTGAGACAACTGGCTTGTTCCGAAAAATTCATTTACAACAGCAGATACAGGCTTTGAATTAACAAGATCATATGGCATAAGGGTTTCTACTTCATGGAGAGCCATTCTTTCTTTTATAGCTCTCTCCATCCTAATGAGACCAACCCTATATTCATTTTCTAAAAGTTCACCTACTGCTCTTACCCTTCTGTTTCCCAGACTATCAATGTCATCTACAGCTGACTCTGTTTCTTTTAATCTTATCAATTCCTTAACAGTAGCCATTATATCTTGAGCAGTTAGTGTCCTCTGTTCTGCTGGTATATCTAAATTAAAGCGGTAATTAATCTTAAGTCTTCCTACTCTTGAAAGATCATAAGTCCTTTTATTAAAAAAAAGACTTTCAAAATAAGCCTCAGCTACCTCTCTGGTAGGAGGACTACTGGGTCGCATTTTTCTGTATATATCCAAAAGCGCTTCTTCTTGAGTAGTTACTTTATCTTGAAGCATTGTTTCTCGAATAGTCTTACTCACTCCCTGCGCATTAAGAACATAACACTTTATCTGTTTTATACCTTTTTCTTTAAGTTTTTCTATCAGCTCAGGAGTAATAGTGTGATTTATTTCAGCCAAAACTTCACCTGTATCAGGGTCTATAACATCTTCTGCAAGCACCCTATCTTCTAAGTCTTCAAAACTAATAGGTATCTTATCAATTCCTTTGTTTGTAAGTATCCTGTGGAGACGTTTTGTATATTTTTCACCTACAGTAGCTATTACTTCTCCAGTATCAGGATCAATTATATCCTCTGAGATCCTTTTTTGATGCAAATTTTCAATCTTAGCCTCCACCCAACACTTATCTATATCTATCCATATAGTTTCTGTGCTATAGAACTCATCCATTATTTGTTTAGGAGTATAACCAAGTGCTTTAAGTAAGATTGTTACTGGAAACTTTCTTCTTCTGTCTATCCTTACATAAAGGATGTCTTTATGGTCAAACTCAAAATCCAACCAAGAACCACGAGCAGGAATAATACGCGCAGAATACAGAATTTTTCCACTGGAATGACTCTTTCCTTTGTCATGATCAAAAAACACACCAGGGGATCTATGAAGCTGACTGACTACAACTCTTTCTGTGCCATTTATAATAAATGTTCCCCTATCCGTCATCATGGGAAGAGTGCCAAAATAAATGTCTTGTTCTTTTATATCTCTAATACTTCTACTTTCCTCTTCAGAATCACTGTCAAAGACAATAAGCCTAACTGTAATCTTAACTGGTGCTTCATATGTCAACCCTTTATCCTTGCACTCTTCTTCATCACACTTTATATCTTCAAAACTGTATTTCACAAATTCTAATTGAGCAGTTCCAGTAAAATCTTTTATAGGAAATACACTTTTAAAAACTTCTTGCAGCCCCATATCTTGCCTGTCTTGTGGATTAACATCTTTCTGCAGGAAGCTGCTATAAGAATTTTTTTGCATTTCAATAAGATAAGGAAGATCTAAAATCTTCTCTATCTTTCCAAAATCTTTTCTTATTCTTTCGATTCTGCCTTTCGGCATTTTACCTCCTCTTACAAAATAATTAATTTTTATTTATTATTTTAACTATTTTATTTCTACTGTAGCTCCGGCTTCCTCCAACTTTTTCTTAATTTCCTCTGCTTCCTCCTTTGATACAGCTTCTTTTACTGCTGCGGGAAGATTATCTACCAGTGCTTTAGCTTCCTTTAAGCCTAAGTTAGTAATAGCTCTAACTTCTTTTATAACTTGAATCTTTTTGTCTCCAACACTGGTTAAGATAACATCAAACTCGGTTTTTTCAGGAGCCTCTTCCTTTGCTTCACCAGCAGCTGGCATAGCAGCCATTGCTACAGGAGCTGCTGCAGAGACTCCAAATTTTTCTTCTAACTCTTTTATAAATTCTGACAATTCCAGCACACTCATGTTAGCTATGAACTCAATTACATCTTCCTTAGTAATACTTGTTGCTGCCATAATAAATTATCCCTCCTTTTTTTGTTCTTCTATTGCTTTTAATATATTTAAAAATTTTACAATCACACCATTTAGTACTCTTACAAAAGATGTTGGCACAGCCATCATTACTGATAGAGTCTGAGCTAACAATTGCTCTCGGCTTGGAAGCTCAGCTAATTGTTTTATTTTCTCAAAATCAATGACCTTTCCTGTTACCTGCCCTTTTTTTATCTTTAAGTTTTCATTCTCCTTAGAAAAATTTACCAAGATCTTTGCTGGAGCTATCACATCTTCATAACTTATAACAATAGCTGAAGGCCCTATCATTACATCCTGAATAGGCTCTGTATTAGTACCTTTGCTTGCCAGTTTTAAGAGCCTATTTTTTACTACCTTCAATTCAGTGTTTACTTCCCTTAGCTCTCTTCGAAGAGCACTCATAGATTTTACATCGAGTCCTTTATAATCTACTAAAAAAGATGCTTTTGCTGACTTCAGTTTTTCATGTAATTCAGAAACCACTTTTACTTTTTCCTGTCTATTCATCTTCATTTGTGTGTGCCTCCACTATTGCTTAAAATTACGACATTCTTTGAGCTAAAAGATCTCTTACTGATGATGGGTCTATTTTAATTCCTGGCCCCATAGTGGTAGAAATAGCGATACTCTTCAGATATGTGCCTTTGCTGGAAGCAGGCTTAGCCTTGATTAAAGTATCCATAAATACAGCAATGTTATCTAAAAGTTTATCAGAGCCAAATGATATTTTACCCATTGGAGCATGGACAATTCCAGCCTTCTCTACTCTGAATTCTATCCTCCCAGATTTCAATTCTTTTACAGCCTTTGCCACATCAAAGGTAACAGTGCCTGACTTGGCATTTGGCATAAGACCTCTGGGGCCTAAAATACGCCCTAATTTTCCCACTAAGCTCATCATATCAGGTGTGGCGATTGCTTTATCAAAGTCCAGCCATCCTTCTTTTTGGATCTTTTCTACAAGATCTTCTGCACCTACATAATCAGCACCTGCTTCCAGAGCCTCTTTTTCTTTTTCACCTTTTGCAAAAACTAACACTGTAACTTTTTTACCTACTCCATGTGGAAGCACTACCGTGCCTCTCACCATCTGATCTGCCTTACGAGGATCAACCCCAAGACGAACAGCAATATCAAGGGTTTCATCAAAATTTGCATATGCACAATCTAATGCCAGTTTTACTCCTTCATCAAAAGAGTACCTTTTTGTTCTATCTACTTTTTTTAAGGCTTCTAAATATTTTTTTCCCCTCTTAGCCATGCCTGTTCCCCTTTCTCCCTATTTATCCACTATTACAATCCCCATACTTCTGGCTGTTCCTTCAATAATCTTCATTGCTGTTTCTACATCATAACAGTTCAGGTCAGGCAACTTCAGTCTTGCGATTTCTTCTACCTGCTTTCTTGTCACTTCTCCAACCTTTTCTCTATTAGGTTCACTAGAGCCCTTTGCTATTTTTGCTGCCTGTTTTAATAATACAGATGCCGGAGGTGTCTTTGTTATAAAAGAAAAAGATCTATCTGCATAGATTGTTACTACAACAGGTATTATAACACCTTTTTGATCCTTTGTTCTGGCATTAAACTGCTTACAGAATTCAGCTATATTTACACCGTGTTGTCCCAATGCAGGACCAACAGGAGGAGAAGGATTAGCCTCTCCACCTTTTATCTGAAGTCTCACAGTTGCTATCACTTTCTTTGCCATTGCAATTCTCCTAAATCTTTGTCACCTGAATAAAATCAAGCCATACGGGTGTAGGTCTACCAAATATAGTTATAGAAACCTTTAATCTTTCCTTTTCTGGGTTCACTTCTTCCACCACGCCTTGAAAATTAGTAAAAGGACCATCAATCACTCTTACTTCGTCCCCTTCCTCAAAATTATATTTAGAACGTGGCCTCACCTGACTTTCTTTCATCTGCTGTATAATCTTTTGAACCTCCTCCTGAGGAACAGGCTTAGGATCCATTCCACCTACAAATCCTGTTACCTTAGGAGTATATCTTACAGTATGCCATGTGTCCTCATTTAAAAACATTTCCACTAATATATAGCCCGGGAAAAACCTTCTGGAAGATGTCTTCCTTTCCCCTTTCTTTAATTCAATTACCTGTTCTGTAGGAACAAGAATTTCTCCAAAAAATTTTTCCTGTCCTTTTGCTTTTATCCTTTCTTCTAAGCTTTTTTTAACCCTTTTTTCAAATCCAGAGTAAGTATGCACAATATACCACTTTTTTTCCATAGCGTTCTCATTTTATGATAAATTTTAGTATCTTAACTATACCTATATCTACTACTCCCAAGAAGAAAGCAAACACTAAACATATTATTATAACCGCAATTGTAGAAGCTATCAACTCTTTTTGTGTAGGCCATTTTACTTTTGTTAGCTCTGTCTTTGCCTCTTTAAAAAATCTATCAATTTTACTTAATATGCCTTCCTTTTTTATTCTTTTAGAAGATTTATTTTTAACAGGTAATTTTGTTATCTTGGCAGATTTATTTCGTGGATTTTGCTGCTCTTTTGTCTTCTTTTTTGCCTTTTTTTTCATATGATAAACTCAATTATATAAAAATAACAGGCCAGGAGGGATTTGAACCCCCACCCCCCGGATTTGGAGTCCGGTGCTCTATCCATTAGAGCTACTGGCCTGTGTTCACAAGACAAATCCAAACATAAATTATTTTACTTCCTTATGAAACTTGTGGCCTCTACAATAAGGACAATATTTTTTTAAACGTAATTTATCAGGTGTCCTTCTTTTATTTTTGGTGGTAGTATAATTTCTATTTTTACATTCTTCACATGCTAATATTACTATTCCTCTCATTCACCACCTCTCTTTTTATTCCAATATCTTACTAATCACACCTGCACCAACGGTTCTTCCACCTTCCCTTATAGCAAACCTTAAACCTTCTTCTAAGGCCACAGGCGTTATCAAAGATACATCTAACGTCACATTATCTCC
>JAMOPX010000138.1 GCA_027064285.1 Desulfobacterales bacterium
TATAGCATAATTTTCTATTTTAACAACCAATGTTACGCCCACCATATTTTTTTCAGTTCAGACATAGCAGCAAGATTAGCTTTGATAATTGACCTTACGCAAACGCATTGGTATTGGTATTATATGCAATATAGGGATAAGACTGGAAGTGGAATAGGGGCAAGGGGGTTTTATAGTCCTTTACCAGACATCCAAGCCCCTTGGTAAGCATATTTGATTAACATGAGTGACGGGAATGCGGAGGGAGAAGTTATCCCCCGCAGATAAGTCACTGAAGAGACCAGCCCGAAAGACTCGGAGCAGACGAAAAACCCTTTTGCCCCAATACCGCATTCGCTGTTATCCCTCCCTCGTGAGATAAAAACTTTTGCGTAAGATCAGTTGATAATACCAATACTGGTTTAAATACCCCGCCTAATTGGTAATTATCAGCTACGAGTATCTAAGTATAGGTTTAAGGCCCAAAATTCCTGCTGTGAAGCTGTTTTCACTTAATAGAGGCCTCAGTTATGATTACAGATGAGGGTCTGGAAATGCTTGACAAATAAAGAGATTAAGCGTATAAACATAAAAATGCTGCGGGGTGGAGCAGTCAGGTAGCTCGTCGGGCTCATAACCCGAAGGTCGCAGGTTCAAATCCTGCCCCCGCTACCAAATGTTCACAAGTAAATTCTAATTTCTTGTTGACAATAGAATTGATTTTAGATATAGGCTTTTAGATCTAAAAAGAAATCAACAAAAAAGAAAAACAATAGGAGGTGAAAAGGATGCCAACAGTAGAATTTGAAGGACATGTATTTAATGTAGATGAGGATGGTTTTATAGATGATTTTAAAAACTGGAACGAAGCTTGGGTAAGATATGTGAAACAGCAGGAAGGAATAGAAGAATTAACAGATGAGCATTGGAAAGTGATCAAGGTTTTGCAGGATTACTATAAAAAGAATGGTATCGCTCCAATGGTCAGGATTCTAAGTAAAGTTACAGGATACTCTTTAAAGAAGATTTATGAGTTATTTCCGTCAGGCCCAGGAAAAGGTGCTTGCAAGATGGCAGGACTTCCTAAGCCAACAGGTTGTGTGTAAAAAACATATAGAAGAAGTAAAAGCATCCCTCTCGCGTAGAGGGATGCTTTTTATTTTTTTGCCAAAGTAGTATAAAGCTCTGGTCTCCTGTGAGGAAGAAAGTATCTCATTTCGTGAGATCTAATATTTAGAAGATATGCTTTGTTTATGCATACTGTAAGGATGTCTTCCCTCTTTTCTGTCAATAAAAAATCCATCAATCTTCCATCTGGCCCTAAGACCAATGCAACACCCGGAAAGTAAAGATCTGCTTTTGTTTTCCCTACTTGATTGCAAGCAAAAACAAAGACACCATTATCAAATGCTCTTGCTGAAAGATGCCTAAGCCAACTATTCAGCTTTTCTTTGGAAGTCCCTCTTGGTGAGGCATGAGGGGCAAATATAATATCTGCCCCCATGAGAGACATTATAGTACTGAGCTCAGGAAAATGGGTTTCATAACAAAGCTGTATTCCAATAGAAAAATCATTAACAGGGTATAATTCTATGCAATTTCCTGCTGCATATCTTCCTTTTTCCAACGGGGAAAGATGGGTCTTTCTGTGTTTACCTACAAGACCATTTTTATTTACTATTACTTGAGTTATATATGGGTTCAAATCAGGAGATTCATATTCTATAAAACCAGCTATAATAGTTAAATCAAATCTACAGGAGAGACTTACAAGTTTATCGATTATATAATCTACCGAATATGGTCCTAAAAAATTTTTTGGGTTTAGCACATATCCAGTGATACATGCTTCTGGAAGACATAATAATTGAACTTCATTTGATCTGACTTTTGAACATATACTATTTATTTTATCTAAATTCTCTTCTATTTCACCAGGTTCAGAATGCATACACACTAAGCTAATTTTAAGCTTATCCATTTTGCTCTATATAGTTTGCTACCATATCTCCTACTTCTGAAGTAGTATATCCCATACGACCAGCATCAAGGCTCTTTAGTTTTTTAATCGTATCTTTTATTGCATCCATAAGAAGAGAAGCTGCTTTTTCTTCGTTTAAGTATTCTAGTATCATCTGGGCAGCACATATAGCAGCCAATGGATTTATCTTACCCTGTCCAGTATACTTTGGAGCAGAACCTCCTATTGGTTCAAACATGGCTATTTTTCCAGGATTTATATTTCCACCTGCTGCTATTCCGAGTCCTCCCTGAATAATTGCTCCTATGTCAGTTATTATATCCCCAAACATATTGTTAGTGACAACTACATCAAACTGTTCTGGATTTTTGATCATCCACATACAGAGTGCATCTACATGCTGATAATTGGTATTTATATCAGAGTATTCCTTAGCTACCTCTTCAAATACCCTGAACCAAAGATCTGACTCATAATTCAGCACATTTGTCTTTGCACATAATGTTACAAGCCTCTTTTTATCTCTTTTTCTGCAGTAGTCAAATGCATATCTAATGCATCTTTCTACCCCTCTTCTGGTATTAATAGACTCTTGAATAGCTACCTCATGAGGAGTCCCTTTATTTAAAAAACCACCAGCACCTACATACATTCCTTCTGTATTCTCTCTAATTACTACAAAATCTATATCCTCAGGGCCTTTGTCTTTGATTGGGGTATATACCCCTGGCAATAGTATTACAGGCCTTAAATTTATATATAGATCCAGATCAAAACGAAGTCTTAAAAGTATTCCCCTTTCTAATATACCTGGTTTTACTTCAGGATGACCAATAGCACCCAAGTATATAGCATCATAATTTTCTCTTAGCTCATCTATAAGACCATCTGGTATAAGCGTTCCATCTTTTAAGTATCTATCTCCACCAAGTCCAAGATCATTAAATTGAAATTCTATATCAAACTTTTTGGATATGGCATTTAGCGCCTTTACCCCTTCTGCCACCACCTCAGGGCCTGTTCCATCTCCAGGAATAAGTGCTATTCTATATTTCCTCATCCTTTTTCTCTCCTTTCTCTACTTTTTCTTTTTTCTATTTCTTTTTTCTATTTTCTGGCCTAAGGGCCCTTACCATAGCACCTGCTCTCCACATCTCAGAATTTCTCATCTGCTCAAGCTCTTTCTGTAGTTTTTCCCTGTAATCAGGCGCACTATTTGCCTCAAGGACTCTCTTTGCCTCTTTCCCAGTTCTTACACTTTCATATAGTTCTTCAAAAAGGGGAAGCACTACATCTCTAAACCTCGGTGCCCAATCTAAGGCACCTCTCTGCGCAGTAGTGCTACAGTTGGAGAACATCCAGTCCATCCCTTTTTCTCCTACAAGCCTTATAAGGCTCTGGGTAAGCTCTTCTACTGTTTCATTAAATGCCTCACTTGGAGAGTGCCCGTGTTCTCTCAACACCCTATATTGCGCTTCCATAACACCTGCAAGGCATCCCATAAGCACTCCTCTCTCACCAGTAAGATCGCTGAATGTCTCCTTTTCAAAGGTAGTGGGGAAAAGATATCCAGAGCCTATAGCAATTCCCAAGGCAAGTACTCTCTCCTTAGCTCTCCCTGTATAGTCCTGAAATATGGCATAGCTTGCGTTTATTCCGCTTCCTTCTAAGAAATTCTGCCTTACACTTGTTCCTGATCCCTTAGGTGCAACCATTATCACATCTACATACTCTGGTGGAACAACGCCAGTCAACTCTCTATAGACAATAGAAAATCCATGAGAAAAGTAGAGTGCATCTCCTTCATGCAAACACTCTTTTACAACAGGCCATGTGGCCATTTGTCCTGCATCAGAAAGAAGATTCATTATAATTGTTCCCAGCTCTGCTGCCTCTCTTATTGAAAGAAGTGTCTTTCCGGGAACAAAACCATCTTTTATTGCCCTTTCCCAGTTAGGGCTGTTCTCCCGCTGGCCAATTATTACCTCAAAGCCGTTATCTCTGAGATTCAGTGCCTGTGCAGGACCTTGCACGCCATATCCTAATATAACGATCTTTTCATTTTTTAAGACTTCCTTTGCCTTTTCTAAGGGAAACTCCTCTGCTGTTACTACTTCTTCTATAACTCCACCAAAATCTATCTTAGCCATTAATAAGACCTCCCTTGCAAATTTTTTGTGTAAGTTATCACTTTTGCTTTAAGTTAGCAATTGAAAAGATTTTTGGTTTTCAAGTAAGTAAAATTATACTATAAAATAGAAAAAATTAAAAAGAGGTAACAGAAGCTGTGGATATTAAATCAAAAGTCCATGTAAGTATTCCCTTTGATATGCTTATCGAGTCTTATTTAGATGCTCTTATAGAAAACAGAGTAAATCCTGAAATATCTTTTAACTCAAAATCCTTAGATAACTATTCCAAAAAAGATTATGAACATGTTGCCAAAATCTTACATTCCCATGGTCTCTCTGTTACATTACATGCCCCTTATATGGATCTCTGCCCTGGATCTCCTGATCCAAAGGTAAAAGAGGTGGCAAAATTCAGGTTTATTCAGGTGCTGGATCTTGTGCCTATCTTTAAAGCAAGTTCTGTAGTATTCCACACTGGATTTGATGAAAAAAAATACTATGAGGTAAGGAATATATGGCTGGAAAATTCTCTACAGATATGGAATTTCATAGCCAAAGGATTAAAAAAATTCAATTCAAAGCTGATGTTAGAAAATGTCTTCGAAAAAAGGCCAGAGGACATGCTTTATGTGATAAAAGAGCTGGATTCATTTAAAAATGTTAAACTGTGTTTTGATGCAGCCCATGCATATGTATTCAGTATTCTTCCGCTCCAGAGATGGGCAAAAACCTTGTCTCCATATATTGGAGAACTTCACTTACACAATAATTACGGCAACTGGGATGAGCATAGAGGAGTTAATAATGGACTAATAGACTTTGAGGAGCTTCTGAACATAATCGCAAAAGAGACGGATAAGATACCTGTTATCACACTTGAAGTACATAATGATGAGGAATTTTGGAGTTCCTTAGAATATTTAGAAAAGATATGGCCATGGAAGGAGGAAGAAGAAAGCGATGAAAGATAAAGATTATAAAGATTATAATAATGAAGAGTATATCTTAGATTTGATAAGCGACCTTATTAAAAATGGTGATCGGGCTCCAATGGAGCTTGTTAAAGCTATTATAAATAAAGGAGAAGAGGCCATTGAAAGACTCTCTGAATTGATTACAGATAGATATCTCTGGCAGACAGAAGATGAAGATGAATGGTGGGCTCCGATTCATGCAGTAAAGATTCTTGGAGCTATGAGGAATGAAAAAGCTATTCCAGCACTTTTAGTTTGTCTAAAGCGTGTTGAAGAATATCCTGATAATCCAGCACCAGAATGGATAGAACAGGACTTGATAGAAGCTTTTCGGCAGATCGGGCCAGCATCTATAAAGCCGCTTATGGAATATATCAAAAATAATCCTGAGGAATACTGGTATTCTCGAGCTGTGGCTTCTACTGCTTTAGTATACTTAGCTTCAGACTATGAAGAAAAGAGAGCAGAAATTCTCGAATTTCTTCACTCCTTACTTAAAGAAGGAAATACCCAGGATATTGATTTTTTATCTCTTTTGGTATGCCATCTTCTGGACCTTTGTGATCCTTCTTCACGACCTGTAATTGAAGAGGCCTTTAAAAAAGGGCTTATAGATGAAGTTGTTGTAACTTTCCGGGAAGTTGAAGAAGCATATAAAAAAGGTCCAGATATTCCAAATCGATTAGATTTTCTGGAATTTTATACCCCTGAAGCCATTTCTGCTCGGCAAAAGGAATGGGAAATAAGGGAAAGGGAAGCGGAAAAAATAGAAGAAGAGGAAAGGAGGCTTGAAAGATTAGAACTATTAGAAGAAGAACAACGTCAGCGTCTTATTAAAGAAGGATATGAAATAGATAAACATGGAACAGTAAGACGAAAAGAACCTAAGATAGGGCCAAATGATCCTTGTCCATGTGGCAGTGGCAAAAAATATAAAAAATGCTGTGGCAGGAGAAAATAGTTATGCAGATTGAAGACATACTGATTTCTAAGTTAATAATAAGCTCTTTTAAAGAAAAGCTCTTAGATTGCTTGCAATTGGATGTGGCATTAGTTGGAGCAGGCCCTGCTAATATGATTGCGGGTTATTACTTGGGAAAAGCAGGGTTAAAGGCTGCAATATTTGAAGCAAAGCTTGCTCCTGGTGGTGGAATGTGGGGTGGTGGAATGATGTTCAATGAAATAGTCATTCAAGAAGATGCTCTGCCTATAGTAGAGGAGATGGGAATAAGATATGAGCAAAAAAAAGACGGTTACTATACAATGGACAGTATAGAAGCTACAGCCACTATAATTTCCAAATGTGTAAGAAATGGAACATCTATATTTAATTTGATAAAGGTTACGGATGTGCTCTTCAGAGAAGAAAAAGGTTCGCCTGTGGTGTCAGGACTTGTTATAAACTGGTCACCAGTAGAAAAATTGGAACTACATGTAGATCCAATAGGGATAGAAGCAAAATTTCTTGTGGATGGAACAGGACATCCAGCAGAAATATGCCATATTGTAAGGAAAAAGCTTGGGGTTAGGTTAAATACAAAGACAGGGGATGTGATCGGAGAGATGCCTCTGTGGGCAGACAAGGGGGAAGAATTTACTGTAGAAAACACAAAAGAGGTATTTCCGGGGCTGTATGTAGCAGGAATGGCAGCAAACAATGCATTTGGTGGCCCAAGAATGGGTCCTATATTTGGTGGAATGCTCAGGTCTGGGAAAAAAGTAGCTGAGCTGATCTTAGAAAGGCTAAAAAATGAATAAAGAAAAGCTGATAAAAAGGTTTGAGCAGGTAAAGCTTTACTGCTTTTCTCCAGGAAAATTGTGTGGAAACAGAGACCCTCTTGCCATTGTGGAAGAAGAGCTAAAAGGTGGAGCAGATGTGATACAGCTTAGGGAAAAGCATAGGACAAAAAAAGAGATAATTGGGATAGGATTTTATGTAAAAGCACTTACAAGAAAGTATAACGCCTTATTTATAGTAAATGATGATCTGGACATTGCTCTTATACTGGATGCTGACGGACTTCACTTAGGACAAGATGACATCCCTATAGAATATGCAAGAGCATTTATGAAGGACAAACTTATAGGAATATCTACTCATTCTTTAGAGCAGGCAAAAGATGCTATAAAAAGAGGTGCAGATTACATAGGATTTGGTCCTATATTTGAAACAAGCACCAAAGAAAAAAAAGAAAATGTGGTTGGCTTAGAAGCCATTAAAATACTTAATAGCTTTTGCTCTATCCCCTACGTTGCTATAGGAGGGATAGGGCTTGATAATTTAAACTCTGTTTTAAAACAGGGATGCAGAACAGTAGCTATTATCTCAGATATAATAAACTCTTCTAATATCGAAAAAAGATGCAGTCAGATAAAGGAGCTCATCTCCCAAGCTGATTAAACTTAATATAGTTATACCAATACCCATTAGGCGTTTACTTTATAAAATTTCCATAAGGAACTATCAGTCAGCCATTTGTTTGTGGATGATAAGATTATATGGAAATTTCTTAAAGGGGTATTTTAAACCAGTATTGGTATTATCCGAATAATTATGGATAACTATAGGTGGATAACTATAATTCTTTGTGATAAATAAGGGCAAAAAATTAGGTTTGCATCAAGGCGTATGCATATGAAAGTCTTAGTTACTGGAGCTACAGGTTTTATTGGTTCGCGAGTAGTAAGAAAGCTTCTAAAAAAAGGCGCAGATGTTAGGGTTTTAGTAAGAAAGAAAAGCAATTTGGAGAATATCTCAGGACTTCCTGTAGATATTGCCTACGGAGATCTTACAAAACCTGAAACCTTATCCACTTCATTAGAAGACTGTGAAGCCTTATTCCATGTGGCTGCTGAGTATAAATTATGGGTTCCTAAACCTGAGTCCCTTTATCGAACAAATGTGGATGGAACAGTAAATATAATGAAGGCTGCTTTACAAAAAGGTATAAAAAGAATCGTGTATACAAGCAGTGTAGCAACATTGGGTATTAATAAAAATGGTACTCCAGCAGATGAGGAGACACCTGTAACTATAAATGACATGATCGGACACTACAAAAGATCAAAATATATTGCTGAAGAAAAAGTAAGAGAGATGATCAAGAAGGCTAAACTTCCAGCTGTTATTGTTAATCCTTCAACTCCCATAGGTCCTGGAGATATAAAGCCTACCCCTACAGGCAGGATTATAATAGAAGCTGCCTCTGGCAGAATGCCTGCATATGTGGATACAGGGCTTAATATAGTGCATGTAGATGATGTGGCAGATGGTCATATATTGGCTTTTGAGAAAGGGAGAATAGGAGAAAGATATATACTGGGGGGAGAAAATCTTACACTAAGAGAACTATTGGAAAAGATTGCTCAGTTTACAGGGAGATCTGCTCCTAAGATAAGGCTTTCTCCAAATATGATTTTACCTCTTGCTTATGTAGTAGAGTTTATTTCCCAGATAACTAAAAAAGAGCCTTTTATCACCGTAGATGGGGTATTGATGTCTAAGAAGAAGATGTTCTTTTCTATAGAAAAAGCCAAAAGAGAGCTTAGATACAATCCAAGACCAGCAGATGAAGCAATAAAAGATTCTATTGACTGGTTTAGACAAAAGGGATATATACGCTAAGTCATGGGTGTTCCTATAATCCAGCAATATCATGTAATTCGGTATATATTAGAGCAGAAAAAAAATGGTAAAGAAAGATATCCTTTGGTCCTTATGCTTGAACCCCTCTTTAAGTGCAATCTAAGATGTGCTGGCTGTGGAAAGATAGCACATCCTAAGCATATTCTTGAAAAATATATGAGCAAAGAGGAATGCTGGGAAGCAGTAGAAGAATGTGGTGCTCCAGTGGTTTCTGTTGCAGGTGGTGAGCCTCTTCTACATGAGGAGATAAAAGAGATTGTAGAGGGTATTATAGCAAGAAAAAGATTTGTATATCTTTGTACAAATGCGATTCTTTTAAAACAAAAGCTCCATTTGTTTAAGCCAAGTCCTTTTTTTACTTTTTCTATCCATTTAGATGGCTATGAGGAACAGCATGATAGATCAGTTTCTAAGAAAGGGGCGTTTAAAATAGCTATAGATGCTATTAAGACGGCGAGAAGGTTGGGCTTCAGGATAACTATAAACTGCACCATTTACAACGGGGTTTTCCCGGAAAAGATGGCAGATTTTTTGGATTTTGTTATGGGACTTGGAGTGGAAGGGGTTACTATAGCCCCGGGTTTTAACTATGAAAGAGCAAGGGAGAAAGATCTGTTTTTACAAAAAAAAGAAAGCAAAAGGCTTTTTAGAGAGCTTTTAAAACTTTCTAAAGGGAGAAACTGGAGGTTTAATCATACCATCTTTTATTTGGATTTTTTGGCAGGAAACCGAGTGTATACATGTACTCCATGGGGGAATCCCACAAGAAATGTCTTAGGATGGCAAAGGCCTTGTTATCTTTTAGATGAGGGTGGTTATGCAACCAGCTTTAAAGAGCTTATAGAAGATACGGATTGGGAAAAGTGGGGACCGGGCAAAAACCCAAAATGTGATAATTGCTTGCTTCATAGTGGCTTTGAGGCTACTGCAGTTAATGACATGATAGCTCATCCATTTGATGCTCTCAGAAGATATATCTTTGGGATAAGAACTGATGGACCAATACTGCTTTAGGAAATGCAAAGCAATACTGTTTGACTTTGGAGGAACTCTTGATTCTGATGGTGGACATTGGTTGGATAGATTTTACCGTATCTACCTGAAAGAAGGCATAGATGTTCCTTTCTTAGAATTAAAAGATGCCTTTTATTATGCAGATGATATCTGCTGTAAAGACCCAGATACAAACAACTTTGGATTAAACTCCCTTCTTAACTATCATGTCAGATTGCAGTTTAAAAAACTTGGATTCAGCTTTTATCCTACAGGATCAAAGATATCGCAGTCTTTTTTAGAAGATATGCTTTATTATCTGAGAAGAAACTCAGCTTTTTTAAAGAGCCTACGAAGCAGATACAAACTGGGTGTTGTTTCCAATTCTTATGGCAACTTACCAGTTGTGTTTGATCAGCTTGGAATAAGCAAGCTATTAGATACTGTGATAGATTCTGAAAGAGTAGGAGTCAGAAAGCCTGACCCTTCTATATTTAAGATAGCAATAGATGAGATAAAAGTGTCTCCCTCTTCTACGGTATTTGTGGGAGATTCATATGAAAGAGATATGATTCCTTGTAAGGACTTGGGCATGAAGGTGATATGGATGAAAGGGCCAAATCCAAGAATTCCTGAGGACCCTCCTATTGTAGATGCAATCATAACAAATCTTATGCAATTAAAGGATCTATTTTTATGAAGGCAGGAATAATTGCTGCTGGACTGGGAGAAAGATTAAAAAAAAGCGGTGTTTTTACACCAAAACCACTGGTAAAGATTGCTGGAGAGCCTCTTATAAAAAGGGCGATCAGGGCAGCTACTTATGCAGGAGCAAAGAGGATCGCCTGTATCGTGAATGAAGTAGAAAAAAAGGTGTCTGCTTATTTAAGATCTCAAAGCTGGCCTGTCCCCTTAGACCTTGTAGTAAAAACCACTCCAAGTTCTATGGAAAGCCTTTTTAACTTGGCTCCATTCTTAGATGAACCTTTCCTTCTTCTCACAGTAGATGCAGTATTTTCATTTGATACTTTAAAAGAATTTGTGGATAGAGCAAAAACACTTGGGGGTGATGGAGCACTGGCTATTACTCAGTATGTAGATGATGAAAAACCTTTATGGGTCAAGATAGGTTCTGACAGCAGAATAATAGGCATAGGTGATGAATTTCGTCCTACCCCATATATAACAGCGGGTTTTTACTTTTTCAGACCAGCGATATTTGAACTTATGGAAAGGGCGAGAGAGAAAAATCTGAGTGCATTGAGATATTTTCTGTCTTATTTAGTGAAAGAAGGATTTGCTATATATGGGATTCAGGTTCAAAAAGTGATAGATTTGGATTATCCCGAAGATATAAAAAAGGCAGAAGATTTTTTGCGAGGACAAGCACATGAATATATTAGGGATATATAGAGAGGAGATATTCTCTCCCGGTAAAGAAAAACAGGATAAAGCAATAATGGATAAAACTCTTTCAGAATTGAGGCATTTGGGGTGTGAAGTAAGAGCAGTATCTCCTGATTCTGTGCCTGAAGAAACAGGAGCTGATTTAGTCCTTAGTATGGCTCAATCAGAAAACATACTTTCTTTGCTTTCTTCTTGGCAAAAAAAAGGTATCAGGATAATAAACTCTCCACAGGCTGTTAGAAACTGTTACAGAAAAAGGATGATAAGCCTTTTAAAAGAAAATAACATATCCATGCCCCAGACGTGGGTGTATAGTCTTGAGGCAATAGAAGAAGAGCTGTTTGAGGTATATTCCTTGGGATGGATGGGTTCTTATTGGATAAAAAGAGGAGATTTTCATGCACTTCAAAGAGAAGATGTAGTTAGAGTAAGTTCTTTTGAAGAGATGGAAAGTTCACTCGCCTACTTCAGAGAAAATGGGATAAATGAAATAGTTATTCAGGAACACAAAGATGGAGAGATAGTAAAATTCTATGGAGTAGGAGATGAATACATAAAACCATTTTTAGCCTCAACAGCCAAACCATTTGAGCTTTCAGAGCAGGTAATAAAAGTTATTTTAAATGCAAAAGATTGTCTTGGTTTAGAGATATACGGAGGAGATCTCATTGTTTCTAATGACAGTTTTTTTATCATAGATATAAATGATTGGCCCAGCTTTTCTCTTTGCCAAGATGAAGCAGCAAAACAAATAGCCAAATATGCAAAAAGTATCTTGGAGGAAGTCAGATGAATTATCAACTAAATGCAGAAGAGCTTAATGAAGGAAATTTATCAAGATCTCTTTATTTAGAAGAACAAAAGTATATGTCTCCTGGGCTTCAAGAAGTGGCCCAGCTTGCCCAGCTTACCATAAGAAGAGGAAATGGTTGCTGGTTAGAGGATATGGATGGGAAAAAGTATTTAGATTTCATGGCAGGTGTTGCAGTGGCAAGTCTTGGTCACTCACATCCAAAATTTGTTAAGGCTTTGCAAAAGCAATTGGAAAACTCCTTTGTGGGCAGTTTTACATCAGAAAATAGATTAGAGCTTTTAAGGCTTATATCCTCCATTACTCCTGGAAACTTGGATAAAATTCAGCTTTATAGTGGTGGTGCAGAGGCTGTTGAGGCTGCTATAAGGCTTGCGAAGGCTTATACAAAAAATTTTGAAGTCATAAGCTTTTGGGGAGGATTTCATGGAAAAACAGGTGGTGTTATGGGGCTCATAGGAGATCCATGGAAGCAGAACTGGGGG
>JAMOPX010000139.1 GCA_027064285.1 Desulfobacterales bacterium
GACTTGTCAGAACTGAAATCTCTTATACAAAATCCTGTTCTTACCATTGGAAATTTTGACGGTGTACACAGAGGACACCTTGCACTATTTGATAAAGTAAAACAAATAGCAAAAGAGATAAATGGATTGTCCGTGGTAATGACCTTTGATCCTCATCCAATAAAGGTGCTTAGCAATGGCAATGGACCTCCTGTAATCACTCCCACCCCACAGAAACTGAGGCTTATAAAGGAAGCAGGAATTGACATTATTCTATGTCTTCCATTTACAAAAGAATTTGCCACTATTTCTGCAAAGGATTTTGTAGAAAAGATCTTAGTGCAAAAGATCGGAGTAAAATATATAGTAGTGGGCTATGATTATGCATTTGGGAAAAACAGGCAAGGGAACATAGAGTTTCTGAAAAAGATGGCTGAACAATACGGATTTAAGGTAGAAGTGGTGAACCCTGTTTCTATTAATGGCACAATAGTATCCAGCACAAAGATAAGAAATCTTGTGCAGGAAGGAAAATTAGAAGAAGCAAAGATCCTGTTGGGCAGAAACTATCAGGTCACAGGAACAGTGATTAAGGGAAAAAACAGGGGGACAAGGATTTTGGGTTATCCTACTGCAAATCTGAAGCTAATAGATGAGCTTACCCCAAAGACAGGGGTATATGCTGTTAAGGTGCATATAGACAATAAGGTATATAAGGGTGTTGCTAACATAGGTTATAATCCTACTTTTGGAAATGGTGCGTTCTCTGTGGAAACACACATAATAGGCTTTGACAAGAATATCTTAGGAAAAGAGATAAGGGTAGAATTTGTAAAAAGGCTCAGGGATGAGAAGAAATTTAAGAGCCCATCAGAGCTGGCTGAACAGATAAAAAAAGACATACAAGAAGCCCAGAAGGTGTTAGATGCCGTTTAGCTTTAAAAAACTCAGGATACCGGAGCTTATACTTATTGAACCTAAGGTGTTTACAGATAAAAGAGGCTTTTTTTTGGAGTCCTATAAGTATTCAGATTTTAAAAAAATGGGGATAGAAGCACACTTTTTGCAGGACAATCATTCATATTCAAAAAAAGGTGTAATAAGGGGCCTGCATTACCAGAATCCTCCCAAGGCACAGGGAAAACTTGTAAGAGTAATAGCAGGTGAAGTATTTGATGTTGCAGTGGATATAAGGAAGGGCTCTCCTACTTATGGAAAATGGGAAGCAGTTATATTATCAGCAGATAATAAGAGGATGCTATACATACCTGCTGGATTTGCACATGGTTTTTGTGTATTGAGTGAATCTGCAGAAGTTCTTTATAAAAGCACAGATGAATATGCCCCTGAATACGAGGCAGGAATTGTATGGAACGATCCAGACATAAACATAGACTGGCCAATTAAAGATCCTATTCTTTCTGAAAAAGATCTCTCGCTGCCAGTTCTTAAAAACGCAGATAACAGGTTCGTGTATGATAATCCAGATATATGAGATTCAAGATCCAAAGGAAGCAGAAGAACTTATACGCATGGGAGTGGATCACATCGGAAGTGTTGTGCTTGAAAAAGAAAGCTGGAAACAAGAGAATATAAAAACTGTAGTTAATATCTGTAAAGAAGCCGGAAAAAAGAGTTCTCTTATATTTTTGTTTCAGGACATGGAGGTTATTAAAAAGGCAATAGAATATTACCAGCCAGACATAATTCATTTTTGCGAAGACATAACAGCTGAAACCGAGAAACACATAGAGAGACAGATTGTGGTAAAGGAGCTTTTTCCAGAACTCATTCTCATGAGAAGCATTCCTGTGCCACAAAAAGGCAGTGTATGGAAACTTGGTATAGAAGATATAAAAGAATTTGAACCTTATACTGACTTGTTTCTTATAGACACTTATATAGACAATGAACCTGTAAAAGGATATATAGGTATTACTGGAAAAACTTGTGATTGGGATTTGGCAAAAGAAATTGTAAAAAGTCTTATAAAACCTGTAATCTTAGGAGGAGGACTTAATCCTTCTAATGTATATAAAGCCATTAAAACAGTTAATCCACACGGAGTAGACTCTTGCACTGGCACAAATGAAACAGATAAAGAAGGAAGACCCATTCGTTTTAAAAAAGATCTAAATAAAGTAAAAAATTTTATAGAGATATGTAGAAGATATGAGCGAGAAAAAAGCAAAGGTTAAAGTTCCTCCAAACTTTATAAAAGATATAATTGAAGAAGACTTAAGAAATAACACATACGGAGGAAGGGTTCATACGAGATTCCCTCCTGAACCAAATGGGTATCTGCACATAGGTCATGCAAAGTCCATCTGTCTTAATTTTGGTATTGCAGAGGAATATGGTGGGCTGTGCAATCTCAGATTTG
>JAMOPX010000140.1 GCA_027064285.1 Desulfobacterales bacterium
TTATTTATAAGATATGGGAAAAAGCCACTTTTAGATTTTATATTTAAAGAAAGAGATAAGATAAAAGAAAGGCTCGATGAGTTGGAAAGAGAATATGAAAATGCACGCTTTATCTTAGATGAACAAAGTAAAAAACTAAGTAACATAGAGGTATATGTACAGGACATAAGAAAGAGTATATTAGAACTTGCTAAAAGGGAAAAAGAAAAGATTATAGAAGAAGCAAAGAAAAATGCAGATAAAATGTTGGAAGAGGCAAAATCTTATCATGAGATAGAGGCCAAAAGAGCTAAGCAGAGACTTCAGGAAGAACTGATAATCATGGCTATCAGTTTTGTAAAGGATAGACTTAGGAAAAAGATGACCAATGAAATGAATGAAAAGGTTATTAAAGCATTTATAAAAGATATGGAAAAATCGGTAAATAATTAGTGTTTTCCTGTCATTTTAAGGATTCAACCTATTCTATTTTAGTAGTAGATGATGATCCTGTCTCAAGGACTCTTTTAGAAAGAATTCTTAAAAAAGAGGGATTCAATGTAATAACAGCAGAGAATGGTGAAGAAGCCTTAAATCTTTTCAAAAATCAATACATTCCTATTATCCTGACAGACTGGATGATGCCTAAGATGAACGGGTTAGAACTATGTAGAGCAATAAGGCAGATTGAAAGCTCAGGATATGTCTTTATTATAATAATTACTGCTAAAGATAGCAGAGATGATATTGTTAAAGGCTTGGAGGCTGGAGCAGATGATTATGTTAATAAGCCATTTTATCCACCAGAGCTTCTTGCCAGGATAAAGACAGGAATAAGGATACTCGAATTAGAGAAATCTTTAAGGGAAGCTAATGAAGAGATAAAAAGACTTTCTATAACAGATCCTTTAACTGGATGTTACAATAGAGGTTATCTCATGGAATATCTTCCAAAAGAGATAAAAAGGGCTGTAAGGTATTCTCATCCATTGTCTATAGCAATGACTGATATTGATCACTTTAAGAATGTAAATGATACTTATGGTCATCAAGCAGGAGATATTGTGTTAAGATACTTGGTAGAATTGATGAGATCTTCTATAAGAGATGCGATAGATTGGGTAGCTAGATATGGGGGTGAAGAATTTGTAATTGTTATACCAGAGACCGGACTGGAAGATGCAAAAAAAGTAATAGAGAGGTTAAGAAAAAGAATAGAGGCTACAGAGATAGACATAGGAAATGATAAAAAGATAAAGATTACGGCCAGCTTTGGTGTGGTTTGTTTTGATCCGAGGATAAAAAAGGAAATGGTAGATATTGATAGTATTATAAAAGAAGCAGATAAGTTTCTTTATGAAGCAAAAAATGAAGGAAGAAACAGGGTAAAAGCGGGCTTGCTGGCATGAAAAAAGTATTCATGATTTTATTTTTTATTGTATGTATTACCTCTATAAGTTTTGCTGGTATTTATATAAAATCCAGAGAAATAGATTTAGGAAAGCTTATTCAAGGAAGGCCAATAAATTATACATTCTATCTAAAAAACACATCTGACAAGCCCTTACATATAAAAAAGATTGTGCCAGATTGAGGATGTACTGTTGTTTCTTATGACAGGGATATCCCTCCAGGTGGGAGTGGGAAAATCAAGATTTATGTTGATACAAGTGAATATGAGGGAGAGATAGGCAAAAGTGTTATTGTGACTACCGATGATCCTAATATGCATGAATTTCAGCTTACTGTAAGGGCTGAAATTATAGCACCTATTCAGATACAACCAAAAAGGATTTATTTGATAGGAAAAAAAAGCGAGATATTAAAAGCAGAAACAGAAATAAAGGCAAATTTAGACAAGCCATTAAAAATAAAGCCTATTTTTTACGATCTAAAGAATAAAGTAGAATATGAAATAAAAGAAATAAAAAAAGCTCGAATATATAAAATAATCTTTAAAAAATTGCCTTCTAATGAAAGGAAAATAAAGGGAGTACTCAGGATAAAAACAAATTATCCTGAAATGCCATATTTAAAGATAGAAATAAAGGGATATTTCAGATAAATGTGAAATCAAATATAGATAATGTTTTTATACAGGTTATAATAGTTTTTTTTCTTTCTGTGTTCTTGGGGATGGGATTTAACTTGATAAGAGAAAACAGTATCCCTTTGTTTGGTAATAGTATTTCTGACACTTCTAATTTTTCTGTTGATATTTCTACTGCTAAGAGATTATTTTATAAAAAAAAAGCTCTATTTATTGATGCAAGACCTAAGGAGTTTTATAAAAGAGCCCATATAAAAGGGGCAATAAATATTCCTCCAGGATATGAAGAAAATCTGATAGAGCGATTGCAACTGCCAAAG
>JAMOPX010000141.1 GCA_027064285.1 Desulfobacterales bacterium
AGAGTTTTTAAATGCCAGTGCAAGGCTATTTGTAAAGGAGGCAATAGAAAAGCTGTATATAAACGCAATGACAATAGCATATGGCTGTGGAAAGGATATGGAGGATATAGGCTCTGCAATAAAAGAGATTGGAAACTCTAATATATTGAAATCCTATCTTTCAGATATGGACTTGATCTCATCTGAGCTTATATCAAAATAAATCATGAAAGCAGCGTTTAGATTGGATAAGAGAAGAAAAAAAGAAAAAAGATCGATTTTTTGGGGCGAACCTATTGTAGATCCTTTCTTGTTAGATGATCTGGAAAAGGTGTCTGAACCTGTAGATCATACCTTTGTCCCGGATTCATTTCAGATAGAGGCATTAGAGCTCATAAAAGAGCACGATGTGCTTGTTTGTGCGCCTACAGGCTCAGGAAAGACATGGATAGCAACTCAAGCAATACATATGTATTTTCAGCAAGGAAAAAAGATATGGTATGCTTCTCCTTTAAAGGCACTTTCAAACTCTATATACAATCAGTTTATCCAGGAATTTGGCCCTTACAAATGTGGAATAATAACAGGTGATAGAAAAGAAAATCCTGAAGCACCCGTAATAGTTGGAACTACAGAAATACTCAGAAATCAGCTCTATGATGTAATGCATCAAGGTACAAGCCTTGAAGCAGATCTAATTATAATGGATGAAGCTCACTATATGAATGATCCTGAAAGAGGGGTGGTATGGGAGGAGACCCTGATATATACTCCAGCGCGAGTAAGACTTCTTCTGCTTTCTGCCACTATATCTAATGCAGAAGAGATCGCAGGCTGGCTTAAAGAAATAAGAGGAACTGAAGTAAAAATAGTCAAGTCTGAAAAAAGGCCTGTTCCTTTAAGACTTATTTCTATACTTCCTAATGGCACCTTAGTTCCATTTGATACAGATAAAGGGCTTAATCCAAAGATAAAAAAGATAGCTGGCTTAGGATATGGAAAAATAAATTATGGAAGTATAATAGCATACTTAAGAGAACTCAATCTTTTGCCAGCTATATTCTTCTTAAAATCCAGAAAAGATTGTGATGATGCGCTATTTTCCTGCCCTCCATCTAAGATAAATCCTGAAATAAAAGGGAGGCTAAAACAGGAATTAAATAGATTCTTGCGGTATTACCCACACCTAAAAGATCATAAGCATCTCTCTATCCTTGTAAATTGCAGGGTTGCCTCTCATCATGCAGGACATCTCCCATACTGGAAACTGCTCGTAGAACACATGATGAATAAAGGGCTTCTTGAAGCCATATTTTCTACTTCCACCGTGGCTGCTGGAGTGAACTTTCCTGCCAGAACAGTTGTGCTTGTCCAAAGCGACAGATTTAATGGGCACGAATTTGTGGACCTTACTGCCACAGAGTTTCATCAGATGACAGGAAGAGCTGGCAGAAGAGGAAAAGATAACATAGGCTTTGTGCTTATATTTTTAGGAGCACATCAAAACCCCTATCTTATACATAAACTCTCGCATTCTCCTCCTGAGCCTGTTATGAGCCAGATCTATATCAACTTCTCTATGGTATTGAATCTGCTTTTGTCTCATGAGCCAGATGATATAAAAGAGCTTTTAGAACATTCCTTTGCGAGGTATCAGGAAAGACTCCTCTACGGCAAGATTAGTAATTGGCTATGGAAGAGTTTTAAAAGACATCTCAGATTCTTGAAACAGACAGGTTTTGTGGACAAAGAAAACAGGCTTACTTCTGATGGGATATGGGCTTCTAAGCTCAGAATAGATCATCCACTCCTTATCGCAGAAGCAATAAGAAAAGGCGCTATGAACAGGCTTTCGCCAGAGGAGTTAGCTGGCTCTATTGCACCGTTTGTATGGGACAGAACACAGGATATTTCTTTTGGAATCGATGAGATACCTGATATGAAAAGATTCAGAAAGATATTTAGAAAGATTTTAAAGAGCATAAAACAGATAAAAGAGCTAAAAAGAAAAAGAGGATTTGATAATCCATCATTAGTATTCCCTGTTGGAGTAGCTATTTACCTTTGGGCAAAAGGTTTTGATTGGGATGTAATCCTGAGGATGATCCCAATGGACGAAGGGGATATGGCATCCCTTGTAATGAGAACAGTGGATCATCTAAGACAGATAACAAATTTGAAAGATACTCATCCTGAGCTTGCGTCTTCTGCAAAAGAAGCCATAGACCTAATAATGAGAGAGCCTTTTTATGTTGGAGGAAAAAACAGTTAACAAAAAATATATATTAGCACACAATAGTATTTGTGTAGAAACAGGTGCTTTTAAGCGCATAAAAGATAGAGGAGGAAGAA
>JAMOPX010000142.1 GCA_027064285.1 Desulfobacterales bacterium
ATGGTCCCTAACTCCTTTTATAAATCTTAATTCCAAAGATAATACCAAATGCCAAAATCCCCATACTTAAAACCGACATCCCAATTAATAGACCCAATGGATCTATTCCTTTTCCCAGCAGTATATAAACAATAATTCCGATAATTGCAAGTCTAAAATAGAAACTCAATACAACACTGAATTGATTTCCCACAAAATATTTGTCTTTAAAAAGAGAGCGTATCTTTCTTTGTAAGAAGTGAAAGTTTAAAAGTACGAGAAAAGCTCCTATTAAAAAGGAAAAGGTAAAAACCGGGCTTGCAAGCTGATTTAATAGTAAAATTCCCACAAGTATTATGCACAGATTTATCAGGGTTAATTTTCTGTAAGCATCACTCCACTGCATTTATTTTTCCAGCTCTTTTTTCCCTCTTTTGTAAAGAACATACAAGCTCCTGAAAGCTGCCGCTATTCCAAGACCCAGAAATATATATGAAAACCAAGGTCTTGTATTAAAGTGTCTGTCCAAGTAATAGCCGATCAAAGCTCCCATGGCAATAGAGATAGCCATTGCCATACCAATAGTACTTAAGAAACTAAGCGCCTTTATAAGCCTTTTTAATTCCTCATTCATTTATAAACTCTATTATTTTTTTTCCTGTATGTTCAGCAAGATCTGCTAAAGGATCCAAAGGTAAAAACTCAATAGCATTTTTGGAAAAAAGACATGTAACAGATGCGGGAAACTCCTCGTCTTCAAAATAAAATATATATTTCAAGGCGATCTTTGGCAAAGGAAAAAGCACCAAGAAGAAGTCTCCTGTATCTTCAGAAAAGCTCTTCTTAAGAGAACCTATCTTATTCAAGATATAATCCTTTTTTTCGTATATCCTGCGAACATATGGAATAAGAGGTCTTTCTGAATTCTCATGGAATGCATTATAATATAGCATACTATGAGGAATCTCTCTAATAGATATAAAAGGCTCAAATACTGGCTCCTTTTCCAAATGATTTTGGACATAAAGGGAAATAATAATTCCCACCGGGCTTACCTCTTTTTTTTCATTAATAAAAACACCATCTGGTCTTACTACACAATCTTCGCCCAATGCTTTTAGTCTTATCTCTGAAATGTTTTTCTTTGCGAATACTTTTTTTAGATTATCTAATATGACCTTTTCGTAGCCGTTCATAATCCCTTTTCTCCTTTATAAATTTTATAAATGCCTCAGATGCTGGGCTTTTAGTCCTCCTTTTGTCCCATATGAGATAAAAATATCTGATCATCTTGATCCCTTTTATTCTAAGGGCAGAAACAAGACCTGCATTGAGTTCTGATTCAATCGCTTTTATGGATATTATTGAAATACCAAGCCCTGATTTTATCCCTTCCTTTACAGCAGTAGAAGAGCCAAGTGTTGCTATTATATTCAATTCTTCAGAGGAGTTAATATATTTCTTTAAATACTGCTCCATTACCCGAAGTGTTCCAGAGCCTCTTTCTCTGATTATAAAAGGTTCTTTTATAATCTCGTGTGCTTCCACCTCATCTCTGTTGCTCCACCTATGTCCTTTTGGCACAACTACTACAAGTTCATCCTTACACACCTTTACTGCTTCTATGTTTGGATTTTTGTGATCACCAACAAAACCCACGATTCCAAGGTGAAGATGTCCGTCCAAAACCATATCTTGGATCTTCTTTGAATCATTTACCGTAATCTTAATGTCTATTAGAGGATATGTATCGTGAAATTCTTTTATAACCTTAGGAAGCAGATATTCTCCTGGAATTGTGCTTCCACCAATCTTAAGTTCACCCTTTTTTAAACCCAAAAAATCCTGCATCTCTAAGCATATTCTTTCTTTTTCCTCTAAGAACCTTTTTGCACGGATGTAAAAGAACCTTCCCGCATCTGTAAGAAATACCTTTCTTCCAAACCTATCAAAAAGTTTTACCCCTATTTCTTCTTCTAAGGAGGCTATTCTTTCACTTATAGAAGACTGGGTAAGACATATTTCATCTGCTGCTTTTGAAAAACTTCCTGTCTCTACTATCTTACAAAAGGCCTCAAGCTGTCTAAGGCTTATGCTCATTCAAAAACCTCCACCTGGAGAATGCTAATTTATATTTTTGTTGTCAAGGAGTAATTTTTTGTTTTTAATAGATTCTTAATAGCTGACCTTACGCAGAGTTTTTATCTCACGAGGGAGGGATAACAACGAATGTGGTATTGGGGCAAGGGGAGTTTTCGGATGCTCCGAGTCTCTCGGGCTGGTCTCTTCTGTGACTTATCTGCGGGGGATACCTGCCCCCTCCGC
>JAMOPX010000143.1 GCA_027064285.1 Desulfobacterales bacterium
TTCCATTCGTTTTCTAATCTGTTCTTCACTAATTTGAACACCTAGGTTTGGATCTTGATCCTCTATATATGGGCTAAAATTCAATCCATACACTCTATAATTTACCTCTTGATTTATAGGAGGTGATTCTTTGGCTGAATTATTATCAGTGTTATCTCCATTGTTATTGTCACAAGCGGGAGACATCAAAATAAATAAGACAAAAAAAATATTCACTAACAATTTTTGATATCTGTTTGAGAACATTTTCTACCTCCTCATATTTAATACCAACGCTGTTTTAAAATTTTTCTAAAGAAAAATTTTTGTTGAATCTTTTAGTATAGATTACAAATTTTATTTTGCATATATACCTTAATAAAAATATTTAGGTCAAGTCCCAGCAATCCCCAACAGCAATTCTCGGTCAGAAGCTGATCAACTTTGTTGATTTTTTACTTTCATAATAGTCACTTAGATGACTTCTTTATACCTCTTTTTTTGACAAACTTTACGAAAAAATAATTTCTATTTTTCTGAGTTGCCTTGTAAATACTACTTTTATAAACTCACCGAGAATTGCTGAACAGGTAATGGGTATCTTTGCGGGTTACCATGCAGGTAGAAACATATGTTTCCGCTCAGTAAAAGGCACATAGGTTATTTTATTTATTGCCTATTAGTTACTACAATGCTTCTGTATTTTCTTTTTCCTAACAGCTTATTACCTGTTATTTTACAAAGAGCAATAAGAAAAGCCGATCTTCCATTCTATGTTATTATTGATAAAGCTTATCTTTCTTCTATTGCAAAGGTAAATATATCATATATGAAAATTGTCTTTAAAAAAGAGCCTTATTTTTTAGTTGAAGTTCAAAAGGCCACTTTTACCCCTTCTCTCTCTTCTTTATTAACAGGAAAGATAAGATGCTTTTTTGAAGCAGTTATATATAATGGCAAGATAAAAGGGGATTTTCAGCTCTTAGGAGGAAAAGATAGAATGATAAAGATGACTATAAAAAATATTCATATAAGCAAGCAAAGTTACCTACAAAATATGCTAAATCGTAAAATTTTTGGAAAGATATCTGGCCAACTCATATATAAATGCCCTGTGTCTAAATATTGGTCTGGTGAAGGAAAAGGATATTTTATTTGGACAGATGGAGCAATTCAATTGAGAAATAATATTCCTTTTCTGGATTTTAATTTTTTCTATTTTAACACCATGGATATAACATACAATTTTAAACATAAAAGGATATATTTGCAGGATATTAAATTGAAATCAAAAGAATTTTCTGGCTACTTTAAAGGAAAAATAAATATAAAAGAAAGCTTCCTTAAAAGTAGTGTTGATCTTAATGGTAAAATAAAACTATTGCCTTATTTTAGAGAGAGAATCTCGCATAACAATACTTTTATCAGAAAATTTTTATTATTCCATTGTAAAAATAATTATCTTAATATAAAGATTTATGGAACCATAAAAGAGCCAAGAATTAGATTCTTATGAGAAGATTTGGGAATGTTGTTTTTAATTTAATAGGCCTTTTCTTTATTATTTTTTTTAGTGTAGATATCTTTTATCTTATCCTGCAAAAGAAAATGCAAGTTCATTTAGCAACAAAGAAAATTGAATCATTTTCGATAACCTACAGAGAGCACAAAAGTCCTTCGTTTGACGAATATAAATCAATCGTGGAAAAAAATATCTTTGACATCAAAAATCAAGGCTTATCTTCTGAAAAAGAAATAGCAAAAAAGGTTATCAAACCAACCAAACTCAAATTGCTTCTTATTGGAACAGCAGTAGTAGGACCTGAAAATTCTGTTGCTATTATAAGAGATCTTGTAAAGAGAGATGAGAAGTGCTATAGGATTGGAGATATTGTTGAGGGGGCTGTAATTAAGGAAATACATAGAGGTAAAGTAATACTAAGTGTTAATGGAAAGGAAGAAGTTCTTTTTATGAAAAAAGAAAAACAGCCCGAAGAAGACTCAAGTGTTATAAGTGATAATAATAATCCACCATATCCTTCAGGAAATGAAAGAGTAGTGTTTAGATCCAGAATAAAAAATTCTCTTAGAAACTTACAAAAACTCATGTCAGGAGCAAGAATAAGACCTTATTTTAGAGGTGGTAGACCTTATGGAATGATGATTTCAAATATCAAGCAAGGCTCTATATTTGAAGAATTAGGTTTAAAGAACGGAGATATTATTCAGAATGTTAATGATAGGCCATTAAAAAGTATGGATGATTTTATAACATTTTATGAAGACATAAATTCCAACTATAAAGTTTCCTTAGGAATTGAAAGACAAGGAAAAAAACGAACTATAGAACTGCTGATAAAGTGAATCTTAATGAAGAAACAAGACCTATTTATCAAGACCTTTTTTTTGTTCTTCTTCTTTCCAAGTCTTTTATTTGCGGGCCAAAATATCTCCTTAGCCTCTTCAAATCAAAAAATATCTAAGGATGAAGAACGCTTTGTAACAATAGATTTTGATAATGTAGATATAAAGACTTTTATAAAATTTATCAGTGAGCTAACAGGTAAAAATTTTGTGATTGACTCACGAGTCAGAGGGAAGGTTACCATTGTTTCTCCTACTAAGATTTCAGTAAAAGAGGCTTATAAAGTATTTGAATCAGTGCTTGAGGTTCATGGTTTTACTACTGTTCCTGCTGGCAATGTTATCAAAATTGTGCCGATTATATCTGCCAGATCCAAGGATGTTGAAATCATTTTAAAAAAAAAGAACTTAAATCCAGAAGATAAGGTTATTACCCAGTTAGTTCATCTGAAGTATGCAGATCCTAATGAACTAAGGAAGATCCTCATCCCTCTTGTTTCAAGAGGTGGTATTGTAGTTCCTTACAGGCCTACAGGGATGCTGATAATTACCGATGTAATGTCTAATATTAGACGACTATTGCATATAATTAAAGAAGTAGATGTAAAAGGAACAGGAGAGATAATATCAGTTATTCCTCTTAAATATGCCAAGGCAGAAAACATAGCTAAGGCTATTAATTTTATCTTTCAAAAAAAAGAAATTATTGAAAGGCGGAGAAGAGGACTACAATCTGTTGGCATAATCAAAGTAGTTTCATATAAAAGAACTAATGTCCTTATAGTGCTTGCTTCTGAAGATAATACAGAACGGATAAGACATCTCATATCCCTTTTAGATAAGCCAATACCACGAGGAAAAGAAAATATCCATGTGTATTATCTGCAAAATGCTGATGCCGAAGAGCTTGTCAAGGTCTTAACAGATATAATCCCTAAGGGAGAACCAAAAAAGGGAAAGCTTACCACTATTACAGGTGAGGTAAAAATAGTTGCTGACAAGTCCACCAATTCCTTAGTTATCACAGCAAGTAAAGAAGACTACAATGCTATAAAAAAGGTAATTAAAAAATTAGATATTCCCAGAAAGATGGTTTATATAGAAGCGTTAATAATGGAAGTAAGCGCTGATAAAAAATTTGAAGTTGGGGTAGAGTGGAGAGCTGCAGAGAAAGCTGGAAAACATAGAGGAGGAGTAATAGTACCATTTGGTGGAACAGGTGGTATGGGAGATCAAGGCAGCTACAAAAACATGCCAGATGTTACTCCTGAAACCAATATTTTACCATTTCCTTCTGGATTTTCTGTTGGGATCTTAGGAGCAGGTATAAGAATAGGAAATTATGTATTTCCATCACTTGGCGCTGTTTTTAGAGCATATCATGGTGTGTCGGGTGTCCATATCCTTTCCACCCCACAAGTATTAGTCACTGACAATGAAGAAGCAGAGATTAAAGTAGGAGAAAATGTTCCGTATCTTACAAGAGAAGAAAAGCCTATGGAAGGAACTGCAACAGGCACAGAATATAGAAACTATGAGTATAGAGATGTAGGAGTAACCTTAAAGATAACCCCTCAAATAAATCAGGATGGTTTTGTAAAACTGAAGATCTTTGAAGAAGTTATCAAATTAAAAAAAGGCACTGAGCAATATACTCCTACAACTTTAAAAAGAAGCGCCAAGACCACTGTTATTGTAAAAAATAGTCATACTGTTGTTATTGGAGGAATGATAGGAGAAAGCATTGAAGAAGGAACATATCAAGCACCATGTCTTGGCAGTATCCCTGGACTCGGATGGCTATTTAAGTCGCAATATAATTCAAGAAATAAGACAAATTTATTTATATTTCTAACACCACGTATCATTGAAACTCCAAGAGATGCCAAGGCTATATACAATCAAAAGAAAAACCTAATAGAACAATTGGAGATAAAAGGGGGAGTTATTAAGCTATACAAAAATAAAAAGCACAAAAAATAGAAAAGATCATGTAGTGTAGAGGTGAAAGATAAGACCATAGATAAAGAGGCAACTTTTATTCTCAATAAGGTCTCTAAGGAAGGAATAGAGACTGCATGGGATAGATATGAACGCCAGCTTCCTCAGTGTGGATACGGTCAGTTGGGGTTGTGTTGCACCCTTTGCGCATTAGGACCGTGTAGGATAGATCCATTTGGGGAAGGTCCGAGTAAAGGTGTATGTGGTGCTAATAGTGATATCATAGTGGCTAGAAACCTTATTCAGATGCTTGCTTCAGGTGCAGCAGCTCATTCAGATCATGGAAGAGAGGTTTTAGAGGTTGCTCTGAGTACTGCTACAGGTAAAGCTCATGGATATAAA
This sequence comes from Desulfobacterales bacterium, assembly GCA_027064285.1. Taxonomy (GTDB): domain Bacteria; phylum Desulfobacterota; class DSM-4660; order Desulfatiglandales; family JALVZP01; genus JALVZP01. The sequence goes on from JAMOPX010000143.1 coordinate 4,687, forward strand.
ATAACCGATTCTGCAAAGCTAAAAAAAGTGGCTGAGGAATATTGTATAGAAACCAGTAGTAAAGAGGACATAGAGATACTAAAAGAACTTTGCTTAGCTATGATGGAAGAATTTGGCACAATCAAAGGAAATCTCCAGTTTGTAAAAAGGGCACCAAATAAAAGACAGGAAATATGGCATAATTTAGATGTAATCCCGCGAGGGATCGATAGAGAAATTGTAGAGGCCATGCACAGAGTACATACGGGAGTGGACAATCATTATATAAGCATACTTTTGCATGGTATAAGAACTGCTATAGCTGATGGATGGGGAGGCTCAATGATTGCTACTGAAATGTCAGATATACTTTTTGGGACTCCTTCTCTAAAAGAGACAGAGGTTGGACTTTCTACTTTAAAAGAAGATTCAGTAAATATAGTGCTTCATGGTCACAATCCTGTTCTTTCAGAGCAGATAGTGGCTGCAGCGGAGGATAAAACACTTTTAGATATGGCAAAAGAAAAGGGAGCAAAAGGGATAAATATAGTTGGTATGTGCTGTACAGGAAATGAGATACTTATGAGACAAGGTGTACCTCTAGCAGGGAACATGCTCAATCAGGAACTTGCTATAATAACAGGGGCTGTTGAGGCAATGGTTGTAGATTATCAGTGCATATTTCCAGCCATTTTGGAGGTGGTAAAATGTTTTCATACTAAGATAATCACCACTTCTGAAAAGGCAAAATTTATGGGAGCAAGGCATTGTGAATTTCATCCTGAGAATGCCTCTGAAACAGCTAAGGAGATAATAAAGATAGCTATAGAAAATTATCCCAACAGAAATCGCGAAAGGGTAACCATCCCAAGTTTGTCATCAAGGCTTATAGCTGGATTTTCTGTGGAGACCATTCTTTCCGCTTTAGGGGGAAGTATAGATCCGATAGTAGATGCTATCAAGAATGGAAAGATAAAGGGAGCAGTAGGAATTGTTGGTTGTAATAATCCAAAAATAAAGCATGATTATGGACATGTGGTCTTGGCAAAAAAACTGATAAAAAAAGATATACTTGTAGTAGTAACTGGCTGCAGCGCCATTGCATGTGCAAAAGAAGGACTTCTTATGCCAGAGGCGCTATCTTTGGCAGGGGATGGACTAAGAGAGGTATTAGGAGCACTTAAGGTTCCACCTGTTTTACACATGGGTTCATGTATAGATTGTTCAAGAATCCTTGTGCTACTTTCTGCTATAGCCAAAAAAATAGGAGTGGATATATCAGATCTTCCTGTGGCAGGTGCAGCCCCCGAATGGTATAGTCAGAAGGCAATTTCTATTTGCGCATATTTTCTGGCATCGGGAGTTTTTACTGTACTTGGTATTACACCAAGGATATTCGGAAGCAAGAGAGTCACAGAGTTGCTTGGAGATAAGCTACAGGAAGTAATAAAGGCAAGATTTGCTATAGAGTCAGATCCTGTAAAAGCAGCAGAGTTAATAATAGATCACCTAAATAAGAAGAGAAATTTCTTGGGAATCTAAACTACAGTATTTCATAAAATTTGATATTTTGCGGAATACTATATTTGCTTCTAGAAATTTCTTAAAGGGGTATTTTAAACCAATATTGGTATACTTTGTTTCTCACCGAGAATTGCTGAATGAACTCTATTTAGCTTGACATAAAACTGGTCAGTAGATTATCATCACTTCTCCATATTAGGAGGTAGAGCATGAAAAAGCTTTTAGAGATAATAGACTTACATGTTATGGTGGGAGATAAGGAAATTCTCAAAGGTATAGATCTGGAAGTAAATACAGGAGAGGTTCACGCCCTATTTGGACCGAACGGTTCTGGAAAAACCACTCTCATCTCTGCTATTATGGGATTTGGAGGATATAAGATAACAAAGGGAAAGATAATATTTTCTGGAAAAGAAATAACAGATCTTCCTCCTTATGAAAGGGCAAAATTAGGCATAGGCATATCTTTTCAAAAACCACCTCCTGTAAATGGTGTCAAACTTAAACAACTTGTAGAGCTTTGTGCAAGAGAAAATGGCAGGCTTATAGAAAGATATGCTAAGGAGTTAAATCTTACTGAGCACTTAGAAAGAGAGGTAAATGTAGGATTTTCTGGAGGAGAGGTGAAAAGATCCGAGCTTCTTCAGCTTCTGGTCCAATCTCCCCAGATGGTGCTTTTAGATGAGCCAGAATCCGGGGTTGATTTAGAAAATATCGCTTTGATAGGAAAGGCTATAAATCTATTACTTGGCAGAAAGGTAGAACCAAAAAATGGCAGGCCAATAAAACAAGTTTTGAAGGAAAAAAGAAAGTCAGCTATTATGATCACTCATACAGGCCATATATTAGACTATGTAGAGGCAGATTATGGGCATGTGCTTGTGGGAGGAAAGATTGTATGTGGTGGAAATCCCCGTGAAATACTGCATACAATAAAAGAATATGGATATAATGAATGCTATAGGTGTTTTACTAAGGAGGAGGGCTAACAGCAATGGATAATGTAGCAAAAGAGCTGATGCAGGAATTGAGAGAAGAGAGAATAGAGGATAAAAATTTTGATTTAAAGAAGATTTCTGATGAGGAGAAAGAGCTTTTACTGAAAACAGGAATAGATCTAACAGGAAAGAGTAGATGCGGTTTCTTTTTTCAGAAGGATCACTCTATAGTCCACTGTCAAAGCCTCTTTGATGGTGCAGAGATAATGGACATAGATGAAGCAAGGGCAAAGTACGGGCTTGAGGAGTATTGGTGGAAGGCCCTGTCTCCAGACAAAGATGTTTACACAAAAAGGGCTGCAGAGCATCAGGAGCATGGTTATTTTATAAGGTCTTTTAAAGATGCAAAGGTGGTTTATCCTCTTCAGGCATGTTTGTACCTTTCAGAAGATAAGATTGCTCAGGATGTTCATAATATAGTCATAGCAGAAGAAGGTTCTGAACTTCATATTATAACAGGTTGCGCTGCTGGACCCAAGGTGAGGTCAGGTTTGCATGTAGGAATAAGCGAGTTTTATGTAAAGAGAGGTGCCAAGCTTACCTTTACCATGATACATAACTGGGCAGAGGAGATGGCAGTAAGACCCAGAACCGCTATCTTAGTAGAAAAGGATGCAGTGTTTGAATCAAATTATATATGCTTGCTTCCTGCCAAGGATCTTCAGATGTATCCTACTGCTACACTTTTGGGAGAAAATGCTGTTGCTACTTTCAATACTGTACTTCTTGCAAGACCAGGTTCATATATGGATACAGGAGCAAGGGTGATATTAAAGCAAAAAGGCTGTCGCGCTGAAGTGATTTCCAGAACAGTTTCTACAGGTGGCACCATAATAGCGAGGGGTCACCTCATAGGAGAAGCTTCTGGGGTAAAGGCACATCTGGAATGTAAAGGTCTGCTTTTGTCTCCTACTGGTAGGATCCATGCAATTCCAGAGTTAGAGGGAAGGACTTCTGATTTAGATATGTCCCATGAGGCAGCAGTTGGAAAGATAGCAAAGGAAGAGATAGAATATCTTATGGCAAGAGGGCTTTCAGAGGAGGAAGCTACTTCTTTGATAATAAAGGGCTTTTTAAGTCTGGATATAGAAGGCTTACCAGAAGAGCTGAAAAAAGAGATAGACAATCTTCTTACAGAAATTGATAAGGAGGCAATGTAATATGGATTTGAAAGACCGTATTGAAAAATTGATTCAGGATGTAAATCCGAGATTAAAGAGAATGGTTGGGGCACAGATGGATCTGATAGAAGTAAATCCTGAGACAGCAGAAGTAGTTATAAAGATAATACAAAATAGTAGTGGTTGCTGAAACACAGGGGGAGCGGTCCTGGGTCTCTGGGCCGAAAATTTGATAAGACAGGCAATTCCTGAAGTGAAAAAGGTGATAACCTCATAGTTTTGAGTCCTTCCTGTTTTCTTGAAATCAGGAAGACAAGCTTTTATATTATTTGATGTGTGAGGTGTATAGTATCATGGGAAAGGATAACTTTCCTGATCATAAAGAGCTGGAAAAGGAATTAAGCGAGTACCTCCATAAAAAATATGGGGGAAGGGTAAAGATTATATCACCATTAGTGTTTCCTAAATCAGACGGGATAGAAGAGGATGTAGAAAAGGAAAATGATTCTTCGCCTAAGTTTGATCTCTTGCCAGAAGAACTGGAAAATTATTTAAAAAGCTATGTGGTTAAACAAGATAAGGCCATCTCTGTGCTTGCAACTAAGATATGCACCCATTTTAATAGGATAAGATATGCAAGGAGTAATAGAAAAGGTTCTTCTAATGTTGGAATCATAAAAAATAATGTTCTCATGATTGGTCCTACAGGGGTTGGAAAGACCTATATTGTAAAGCTTATTGCCCAGAAGTTAGGGGTTCCTTTTGTAAAAGGCGATGCTACTAAGTTCAGTGAAACAGGATATGTAGGTGGAGACGTAGAGGATTTAGTCAGAGATCTGGTTCATGAAGCAGGAGATAATATAGGGCTTGCAGAGAATGGTATCATATACATAGATGAGATAGATAAGATTGCTTCTTCTAAGGATATAATAGGCCACGATGTATCACGCACAGGGGTTCAGAGGGCACTTTTAAAGCCTATGGAAGAAACAGAGGTGGATCTAAGGGTTCCTCATGATCCTGTATCCCAGCTTCAGGCAATAGAATACTACAGGAGAACAGGGAAAAAACCGAGAAGGGTAGTAAATACAAAGAATATACTCTTTATTGTAAGTGGTGCATTTAATGGGCTTGCAGATATAATAAAAAAGAGGCTCCAGAAACAGGGAATAGGTTTTGAGGCAGAGATAAGTTCTAAGAGCACCTCATGGGATATATTAAAGCATGTAACTCCACAGGATCTTGTAGAATTTGGCTTTGAATCAGAGTTTGTGGGAAGATTGCCTGTTATTGTAGTGTTGGACGAACTTACAAAAGATGATCTTGTAGAAATACTCAAAAATCCAAACACCCCAGTGGTCTTAAGCAAGAGAATAGACTTCAGGGCATATGGAATAGATATAGAATTTGAGGATGAGGCATTGGAAAAGATTGCTGATATTGCTGCTGAACAAAAAACAGGTGCGAGAGGGCTTGTCAATGCAATGGAGAAGGTGCTGATCCCATTTGAGAAGAAGCTTCCTTCTACAAAGATAAAAAGGTTTATTGTGACTGCCGAAGTGGTGCAAGATCCTGAAGGAGAGTTAAGGCGCTTTCTTGAAAATCCAGAGCACAAAGAATTCTTAGAGAGATTTGAAAGAGCAAGACACGATAGAATAGCACATGTCAAGGAGTACGTAAGAGAAAGTTTAGCAGAGTTTATCTTGAAAAAAAAGCATATCCAGATATATGAAGAGAGGGTGGATTTAATTGTTTCTATTTATTTTGAAGAACTTGTGGATATAAATACCTGTTTTGAAATATTTTATGAAATGTATGATAAAGTAAAAAAACAGGAAAGAGAACTTCAGGAAAGTATTGATGTGGGAATAGGATTTGATGACTCTGCTATTGACGAGATAATAAAAAAGGCGATCCAAACAGGGAAAAAACCTGATGAGATAGCCTTTGAGGTTGTAAAAGGATTGGAATATGGGCTGAAACTGGTTAGAGAAAGATCTGGAATCCAGTATTTTCTCTTAAACAAAGATGCTATTTTAGACATGGATGCATACATAAATTCCTTAATAAAAAAATATTATCGCCAGGGAAAATAAAATTGATAGATATATCAAAGCTTTACTGCGGAGTAGCCGGGCCATCTGACCATCTACGTTATGGGAACAGAATTAAATCACAACAAAGAAGACCTGTAGTGGTGTGGAACATAACCAGATCGTGCAATCTAAACTGCGTGCATTGTTATGCAGATGCAAAAGAGAAGGCAGACAAAGAGATAATAAGCACTGAAACAGCCAAATCTATTATAGATGATTTGGCAGATTTTCGTGTCCCGGTAATCTTATTTTCTGGTGGAGAACCACTTTTAAGGAAAGATATAATTGAGCTTATAACTTATTCTGTAAAAAAAGGTATAAGAGCTGTTCTTTCCACAAATGGTACTCTTATTGATCAGGATACAGCAAAAAAGCTTAGGGATTCCGGACTTTCCTATGCAGGGATAAGTCTTGATGGCCTTGAGGAAATAAATGATAGATTCAGGGGAATAAACGGAGCCTTTAAAAAGGCCCTTTCAGGGATTCAGCACTGTAAAAAGGCCGGGATAAAGGTTGGAATAAGATTCACCATCAGCAGATTTAATGCAAAAGAAGTCCCAAAGATGTTTGATCTTGCAAAGAATGAGGGTGTTGACAGAATCTGCTTTTATCATCTTGTTTATTCAGGAAGAGGCTCTTCTCTTATAAAAGAGGACCTATCTCATACTGAAACAAGAGATGTTTTGGATCTCATAATTGACAAGACAAAAGAGCTTTATCAATTAGGCATAAACACACAGGTTCTTACTGTGGATAATCATGCAGATGGCCCATATATTTACATGAGGATGCTTAAAGAGAAAAACCCGAGAGCAGAAGAGGCACTGAGATTGCTTAGGCTTAACGGTGGAAACAGCTCTGGTGAGGGCATAGGATGTATTGGCTGGAGTGGAGAAGTTTATGCTGATCAGTTCTGGAGGCATTATAGTTTTGGAAATGTGCTTAAAAGACCATTTAGTGAAATATGGACAGATCTTTCAGATCCACTTATGGCAAAACTAAGGCAAAAGAAGAAGTATTTAAAAGACAGGTGTTCTAAATGTAAATGGCTGGATATTTGTGCTGGAAATTTCAGAGTAAGAGCAGAGGCTGTTACAGGAGATATCTGGGCGCCTGATCCAGCCTGCTATCTTACAGATGAGGAGATAGGATTATGCTAAGGATAAGGCCCAGAAGGCTCAGGAAAAGCCCTGCCCTAAGAGATATGGTAAGGGAGACGGTTCTCTTAGTAAAGGATCTTATTTATCCTGTTTTTGTCAGATATGGTAAAGGAATAAAAGAGCCTATTCCTTCTATGCCAGGGCAATTTCGTTATTCAGTGGATATGATAGTGGAGCAGGTAAAGGAAGTGTGGTCCTTAGGTATTCCAGCGATTATATTGTTTGGAATCCCAGAAAAAAAAGACTTTGTGGGAAGCAGTTCATGGGCAGATGATGGTGTTGTTCAGCAGGCAGTAAAAGAGATTAAAAACAGCATTCCGGATATGGTTGTAATTACTGATGTGTGTCTCTGTGAATACACAGAGCATGGTCATTGTGGAATACCAAAGGATGGAAAGATAGATAATGATACCACCTTGGAGTATCTCTGTAGACAGGCAGTTTCTCATGCAAAAGCAGGAGCAGATATTGTAGCACCATCAGATATGATGGATGGAAGAGTAGCTGCTATAAGAGATGC
>JAMOPX010000144.1 GCA_027064285.1 Desulfobacterales bacterium
AAAGAAGAAAGTAAGCTTAGGTCAGCCCTCAAATATCCTCCCTTTTCTCACCTTATATGCTTGAGGTTTCAGGGAAATAAAAAAGAAGATGTAGTGGAATCTGCATTCCACATAGCAGAATTAGTAGAGGATATGCTAAAAAAAGATAGTTCTTTACTGAATAAGATAGAGCTGCTTGGTCCAGCAGAAGCGCCTATACCAAAGATAAAAGGAAAATTCAGGTGGCATATCTTTTTAAAGACCTTTCATCCATATATACATTCCTATGTATTGAAAAACATAGAAGGTGTGTTGAATAAGCTTCTCAGAACAAAAGCAGTAACTCTTATATGGGATGTGGATCCATACTACATGTTGTAGTTACTTAACCAAGACTGCTGCCATATATCCCACTACCTTGGAATGATCTCCTGTTACATCTCCTGAATTGGCGTATTTTAGTATTATGGCCTTCTTGACACCAAGCTTTTGTGCAATAAAAAGAACAGTCATTATAGCACCTTTACCACATGCTTCACATCTTCCGGTTATGGTATCTTTGTTTAATCCTTCAGGATCCATCTGTTTTACATGTTGTATGAGGATACTGTCCATGCTTACTGCTTCTTTGTAACTGTGATAGTGAGATAGATCACTGCTTGCCAGTATAAGTGTTGGCTCTTTTTCATTTTTTAAAAGTTTTATTATAGCATCAGCAAGTTCTTTGCATGTATGAATATCCTGTTCTCCCATGAGAATGGGCACGATTTTGAAGTCTTTTAGCACTACCTGTAAAAAGGGAAGCTCAATTTCCAAACAATGTTCAAAGGCATGAGCCATTGGCACATACCGAATCTGATCAGATTCCTTTATAAGCTTCTCTGCAAACTTGGTATCTACAGGAACTATTCCCAAAGGGGTCTTATATCCTTTTTGAAGATTTACGGATACACCATAAAAAAAGGCCCTGTGGCATGGGCCTATCATAATAACTCTCTTGTATCTTTTTCCTTTTATTGCCTTAAATGCGTGTGCTGCAACACCTCCTGAGTACATGTATCCAGCATGAGGCACAATAATTGCTTTTATTTTTTTTCCTTTTATGGCCGGTATATGCGCACTGGAAAGAAATCTGCCTATCATTTCTAAAAGCTCGTTCTTATCAGCAGGATACCATGTACCTGCCAATATGCTGGGCCTTATCTCAGGAATTGCGCAAACAGGTTTATAAAAGAGTAATAAAGCACACAAAGAGATTACTGCGATAAAATATTTTTTCATCTTTTTAGCCATAGAATTTTTAGCCATAGAAACAAGATTTGTTTATATCTGCAGTATATGGAAAGCAATATTTATAATCAAGCAAATTATAGCTCATCTGTAATCAAAAAATCCTATGAAATGATGCTAAAGCAAGAACTGGTCAGGAAAGATGAAACCTTTAACTAATAAAAAAATCCAGAATAAGCGAAGATTAAGAAATCAGCTGATTATTATCTACGAGTATCCAAGTATAGGTTTAAGGCCCAAAATTCTTGCTGTGAAGCTGTTTTTGCTCAATAGAGGGTTTAGATGTGATTACAGATGAGGATTTTCTAACTGTTGACAAAAAAGCACTTTTAATATAAAAAGCCTCCAAAAAAGGGCAGGAAGCCCTTACCTTTATTAAAAAAATAAGAAAAACAAAGGCCACGAAGGCTAAGGGGCATGAAGCCTGAAGTCTTCGTGGCTTTTTTTGTTGGAAAGGAGGCAGATATGAGGAAGTGGTTTCTATTCTTAATTGTTCTGACTCTCTTTGCAGCCAAAGGTTATTCTCAAGAAAAGGCTTACAAATTGGAAGAAGTAGTTGTTACAGCTACAAGGACAGAGAAAGCACCAGATAAGGCTCCAGGAAGTGTAACAGTAATAAAAGCAGATGAGATCAAGAAGCTTAAGATAGATGCTATTGATGAGGCAATAAAATGGGAGGCAGGACTCTTTGCAAAAAGGAGTAAAGGGCTTTGTGATTCTTTACCTTCAATTTACATGAGAGGACTTCCTGGGCAAGACAGAACATTGGTGCTTTTGGATGGTATGCCTATAAATTCAGGTTATGGAGGATTGGTGGATTTTAATGAGCTAAGCATAGAAAATGTGGAAAGGATAGAGGTTATACGTGGTCCTATGTCTGCACTTTATGGTGGAAACAGCATGGGTGGAGTGATAAACATCATCACAAAGACACCGGAAAAGTTTTATGCAAATGCAAGCTATGGCTATGGAACAGATAATACCTATAGGTATACTGTAAGCGTAGGAAATAGATTCTGG
>JAMOPX010000145.1 GCA_027064285.1 Desulfobacterales bacterium
TACCTCCTACAAGCACTGGCACATCAGGGTAAATCTCTTTTATAGCCTTTATAGTATCCTTAACACCAAGATACCAATAAGTCATTGTTGAAGTGACAAGAAAAGCAGATGGTTTTCCAGCATATATGAGCTCTTTTTTTAACACATCAGGACTTATTCCATAACGGCTAAATGGTCGGTTTATATGTCTCAATGGTTCTGGAATAGCGATTCTCTGCTTCCAAAACTTACCAGTGCCATATCTTTTTCTCTTAGGCCTCCTTAAAGAAGAACTCTTCATATAAGGATTATTTACATCTAAACAATCTATAAGCTGAACATCATAGCCTACTCTTCTAAAGTAGGATGCAAGATAAAGCAAACCCATTGGTTTTGCCCACAGATCATGGGCAGCAAAATCATATATCCATGGATTTATAAAGACGAGGTTTTTTAACATCCAAAAATTCTCATCTGTTTTAAATCCTCTATTAAGCGACCTAGCTTTACAGCAGTAATTTTGGGCCTTAAACCTATATCTGGACCCTCATAGAGGATAATCAGCTAATTTCTTAATCTTTGCTTATGCTGGATTTTTATTGGTTAAGGTTACACTTGCCTGTCCAGTTCTTGCTTTACCAGTATTTCATGGTATTTTCTGATTACAGATGAGCCAAAAATTTTTTTGACATCTATTATAAAAGATGATATTGATTTTTTTAACTTAAATTTTTTAACTTTTTAAAGGAGGTTTCATGATGAAGGTTAGGTATGTCAAGGTTTGGGGGATAGTGGTGGGCTTACTTTTTATTTTTATTAGTAGTATTGCATGGTCTGCAAAATTGAAGATTACCATAGATCCTAAGACAGGTAAACCTGTAGTAAAAACAGATGTTCCTGTAGTATCAAAAAGTGTTACACCTACAGGATGGGTAACACTTACATTAGCTACAGGAGAAAAGGTAGGATATTTTGTAGATCCAACAGGGATTATTTCTACACAGGTATTTTCTGGTACTGTAGAGATAGCTGTTGGGAATACAGTGGCAAAAATGGAATCAGGTGAAGCAGCAGCTATAAAAATGGATCCAATTACAAAAATGGTTCAGGTAATTGCACAAAAAGGTACTGTGGAAGTAGCCGCTCAGGGAAAAAGAATGAAGATCAAACCAGGACAGCAGACTACTGTCTCTCCTGGGGCACCCCCAGCTCCACCCACACCTGCACCAGCTATCGCGATGAAAAGATTTCCTCCTCCAACTCCACCTGCACCTACAGTAGCTCCTGGGCCAGTAACTCCACCTCCACCAAAATATCAGGTAGATCCCCATGTAATTCCTCCACCAATTGCTCCTAAGGTAGAGGTAGAAGAGTTTCATGGACAACCGCCAGCAAGTCCAGCTGAATAAATGATAAGAATAAGAAGGAGGTATATGAGATGACGAAAAAGACGATAACGATTTTAATAGTGATGGTAGCATTTGTTTTGGGAATGAGCATTATAGGATATGGATTTGATTTAAAAACCATAAAACAGATTCCAGGAAATATCCATATTGGTAATCTCAAGATACATCCATATATGGATTCTTCTATATCATATACTGATAATATCTTTACCGAGCCAGATTCAGAAAAAGGTTCTACTATATATAGAGTAAAACCAGGAGTTCTTTTTCAATTTCCTTTTATGACACATTTTATTCAAGTAGATTATCACGCGGATATACAAAGTGCAGATAGATTTCATAAAGAATATGATACAGAAGACCATTATTTAAGTAGTGTAATCAATCTAAACTTCAACCGTTTTAATGTGGTTGTAACAGACAACTGGCAGAGGGCATCTAATGCGCCAGATTATCAGGGAGACATAAGAGATCAATACTATTACAACCAGGTAAGAACAGAGGTATCTTATAAATTAGCAGATCGCTATAAAGTAACTGCATTTTATATGAATGAATTTAAAAACTATGGTAACATAAAAGCAAGACCTAATGCGTATGATCCTGAACTGGATAATTACTGGAAGAATGAATATGGATTTGATCTTTATTATCGTATTCTTCCACTTACCTCTATACTCTTAGAATATGCCTATACTGATATAAACAACAAAGATGAAAATCTGCCAGATACAGATTCTGAGAACCATAGGGTATGGTTTGGTGTAAAATGGGAACCAACAGCAAAGATTTCAGGTGTTATAAAAGGTGGATATTATAGAAGAGAATATGATGGACCAAGCGATGACTGGGATGGATTTGGCCTAAAAGCAAATGTCATCTATAACTATTCAAGCTTTACAAAGTTTTCACTTCAGTCTTTTAGAGAGCCGGTGGACACCACAGTTACAACTGCAGTGCTTCTTCCCTCAGGTCTCAGAACCCAAGGTGACTATGGTACATACTACATAAGCAGTGGAGTTACATTTAGTGTAGAACAGACATGTCCTCGTTTCCCAGGACTTTCTGCAAAGGCATACTTTTCATACACAAATGATGACTATCAAGAAAAAGGTATGTTTACTGAAGAAAGAGATGATGATAGATTTAGGTATGGTATTGACATCAGCTATAAGGCAGCAAGATGGATTAAGGCAAGTGTAGGATACTCTTATATGACAAATGAGTCTAACTTCGACTCTGAAGACTATAGAGAGAATATGTTCACTGCCAGCTTAACTTTGACTTTCTAACAGAGATGTGATAAAAAAATTCTGCCCTGAGTCCTTAAAGATACTTAAAGATAAAGGGCTTAGGGCAGATTTGGATTTAAGAGATATGAAAAAGGTTTTAATCTTTTTATTGATTCCATTACTCATACTTTCCTGTGCCAGGTATCCCAAGATACCAGAGGTAAAAAAGGCTAAAAAAACAGCACCTCGACGATCTGAGGACATAGGAAGGCTTTTTCAAAAAAAAGCAGCTGCCTTTGTGCCTCTTATGGAAAGCAAAAAAAAGGAATATGTGATAGGTCCTCAGGATGTGCTGAAAATAACGGTATGGGATCATGAGGATCTAAATAGAGAAGTAACGGTCTCTGAAGACGGAAACTTTTCATATCCACTCATAGGAAAAGTCCATGCTGATGGATTAACAGTATCAGAGCTTGAAAAGGAAATAGAAAGAAGACTTTCAGGAAAATATATTATCAATCCTCAGGTAAATGTTACTGTTAAAGAATATAAAAGCAAACAGGTCTTTGTTCTGGGAGAGGTAGGAGGAAACGTATCAGGAAAAGGGCCAGGTGCATATCCTCTTATTGGAAAAACCACTTTGATGGAAATTTTGGCAGAGGCAGGTGGACCTACAAAAGAGGCAGGCTCAGAGGTTATAATAATAAGGCCTAAGCATAAAAAGGCAAATCCAACACCTTTAGAAAAGGCCAGTAAGGATGAGATTATAAGAGTAAATCTGAGGAAGTTATTAGAAGGGGATATGAGCCAAAATATTGTTTTACAGCCAAATGATACCGTATATGTGCCAAAGGCTGAATATTTTTATGTGTTTGGAGAAGTAAAAAAACCTGGAAAATATATACTTGAAAAAGGTATAACTGTGCTTAAGGCTATCACCATAGCTGGTGGTACTACTGAAAAAGCTGCTATTAATAAAACAAAGATTGTAAGAGAAAAAAATGGGCAAAAGATAGAAATTAAACCAAAAATGACAGATTCTATATATCCAGGAGATACAATCATTGTGCCAGAAAGTTTATTTTGAGGTAAAAGATGCCAGAAGAAAAAGAACAACAGCCTCAATATTCCCAATATTCACAGTATCAACAGTATCCTGAATATCAGGAAGAGGAAATAGATTTAAGAGAATATTTAAGGATTCTTCTAAAAAGAAGATGGTTTATAGGTACAATTGTTCTTGTAATTACAAGTATTGTGGCAATTTATTCCTTTATGGCAGAACCAATTTACAGGGCCACATGCCAGGTTCTGATAGAAAAAGAGAATCCCAAGGTAGTAAATGTAGAAGAGGTGCTGGGAGTAGATGCAACAGGAAGAGACTATTATCAAACCCAGTACGAAATCCTTAAAAGCAGAAGCTTGGCACTTAAGGTAATAAAAGCTCTTGACTTAGAGCATAATCCAGAGTTTATGCCAAAGCCTCCAACACTTATTGGCTCTATTATATCCTGGATAAAAGGGCTTTTCCCCTCCAAAAAATCTACTCATCCAAAAAGCAAATATGATAGACTCATAGATGAATATCTATCTCGCTTAAAAATACAGCCTATAAGAAATAGCAGGCTTGTAAATATAAGCTTTGAAGCAAAAGATCCCCCCCTTGCTACAAAGGTAGCAAATGCACATGCCAGATTCTATATAGAAAGCAACATAGAAAGGAAATTTGAGGCATCTAAGGAGGCTGTAAGATGGCTTAAAAAAAGGATAAAAGAAGTAAAGAAAAAATTAAAAGAAGCAGAGCTTGCACTTCAAAGATACAGGGAAAAAGAAGGCTTAGCATCTGTGGATTTTGAAGAAAGACAGAGTATAATTTTAAAAAGCTTGGATGAACTAAATACTGCTTTAAATAAGGCAAAGACAGAAAGGATAGAAAAAGAAAGTCTTTACAAGGAGCTTATAAAAGTAGCAAATAATCCTGAAAAGATAGATTCACTTCCTGCTGTAGTAGAAAACTCCTTAATCCAAAAACTTAAAGCAGAATACATAAAACTGGTGGCAGAATATTACAAGATGGGGAAAAAATATGGTCCTGCCCATCCTGTGATGGTAAGACTTAGATCTGAAATCAAGGCAATAAAAAGAAATATTGCTCAGGAAGTAAAAAAGATAGCAGAAAGCATTAAAGTAGAATACAAGATTGCACTTGAAAATGAACAACAGATACTAAAGGCCATGGAAGAGAAAAAGAGAGAGGCCTTAGAGTTAAATAAGAAGCAGATCCAGTACAATGTCTTAAAAAGGGAAGTAGAGGTAAATAGGTCGCTATACGAATCCCTGTTAAAGAGGCTAAAAGAGGCTGGAGTAACAGAAGATCTAAAGGTAACTAATATAAGCATAGTTGACCCTGCAAGTGTTCCTGATAAGCCTGTAAAACCAAAGAAAAAGCTAAACATAATCCTTGCTATTGTTACATCCCTTTTCCTGGGTATATTTTTGGCGTTCTTCTTAGAGTACTTGGATAACACTGTAAAATATCCATCAGAAGTAGAAAGACATTTTAAGACCCCTCTTTTAGGTGTAATAGGCAAGATTAAGTTTGAAACAGAAAATCCTAAAAAAAATGAATTAATTGTTATTGCTGGATCTAAATCGCATATAGCAGAATCCTTCAGAACAATAAGGACTAATTTATCCTTTGCATCTCCTGATACAGAAAAAAAGACCTTTATTGTAAGTTCTGCCTTACCATCAGAAGGGAAGAGTTTGGTTTCTGCAAATCTTGCGGTCTCTTTTTCCCAGGTAGAGAAGAAAGTTCTTCTTGTAGATTGTGATTTAAGAAAACCCCGTATTTACAAAATATTTGATTTGGAAAAGGATGGAGGTCTTTCAGAATTTTTGAGTGGAAGCTCTGATTTGAAAATAAAAGATACAAGTTTTGAAAATCTTAAGATAGTTACTTCTGGTGTGATTCCTCCAAATCCTGCAGAGCTTTTGGCTTCCAAAAAGATGCGCAATCTTTTAGAGAAGTTAAGAGAAGAGTTTGACATGATAATTATTGATTCTGTTCCAATACTAAGTGCTGCTGATTCTATAGAAGTGGCACCTCTTACTAATGGAGTAGTTATGGTTATAAAAGCAGCATCAACCCCTATCCCATCGGTTCAAACAGCTATAGATCAGATTTCAGATGTAGGTGGAAAGGTTATAGGCTGTATCTTAAATAATGTGGATTTAGAAAAAGAAGACTATTATTCTTCCTATTACCGTTATTATCATCACTACTACTATTACTACGACAAGGGCGAAAAAAAGAAAAAAAGAAGAATTGTTTAAAGTATATCTTTCCTGCACACTCTGTCCAAGAAGATGTAAAAAAAACAGGTTTTTTGAAAAGGGCTATTGTGGAGAAACATCCCATCTTAGAGTAGCTTATGTAGGTCCTCACTTTGGAGAAGAACCTCCTATAAGTGGAAAAAATGGCTCTGGAACAGTATTCCTTACAGGATGCTCTCTTAAGTGCTCTTTTTGTCAAAATTGGCAAATATCTCACAAAGAAATGGGAAAAAGATTAAAGATAAAAGAGCTTGTTGAAGAGATAAATAGAGTGATAACTGAGCATAAGGTTCATAATATAAACTTTGTTACTCCGGATCACTTTGTACCCCACATCATTCAGGTTATAAAGAAGGTAAAAAAAAGCTGGCCAGATATTCCGATTGTGTTTAATGTATCTGGATATCAAGAGGTAAGCACTCTAAAAGAAATCGAAGAGTATGTGGATATATATCTCACTGATTTTAAATATTCAGACAGAAGACTTGCCGCTAAGTTAGCATCATGCCCTGACTATCCTGCGGTTGCATTGGATGCAATATCTGAAATGATAAAGCAAAAAGGTTTCTTAGATATAAAGACTGAGATTGCAAAAAAAGGGGTTATTATAAGACATCTTATTTTACCAGGATATGTTAACAACTCCATAGATGCTATTTCTATGCTTTATTTAGAATTTGGTAAAGAACTGCCTTTAAGTCTTATGTCCCAGTACACACCTATTCTTCAACAAAAAGAACCAAACTTAAACAGAAGTCTAAGAAAAGAAGAATTTTTTAAAATATATCACCATGTGCTTGATTTAGGATTTAAAAATATATTTGTTCAATTTCCTGAGGAAAATGAAAAAAAATCAGCATTTGTACCTGATTTTACATCTCCTCAACCTTTCAAAGGAAACTTAAAAACTGAGGATGTTCAAAGTATTTTTTGAACAGGATCAGAAAGGATTTGATACGAATCAACTTTTATGATAATAGAAAAATCAAAAATAAAAGAAAGGAGATGATATAAAATGACTGCAAAACTTATAAAAGGCACAGAGATTAGAGAGGAGATACTAAAAGAGATAGAAGAAGAGGTAAAACAGATCAAAGAAAAACATGGAGCTGTACCAGGTCTGGTTACCATCCTGGTAGGAGAAAACCCCGCTTCTGTCTCCTATGTTACCTTAAAAATCAAGACAGCAAAGAGAGTTGGCTTTAAAGAAGTGCAAGAAAATCTACCAGAAAATGTATCAGAAGAAGAACTATTGGCAATGATTGACAAATACAACAAAGATGACTCAATCCATGGAATATTGGTTCAGCTTCCTCTTCCAAAACACATAGATGAAAAAAAGGTGCTCTATGCTATTGATCCGGATAAAGATGTAGATGCCTTTCATCCTGTAAATGTAGGAAGATTGGTTATTGGAGAACCAAAGTTTCTGCCCTGTACTCCTGCTGGTATCCAAGAGATGATTGTAAGAGCAGGAGTTCCAACAGATGGTGCTGAGGTAGTAGTAGTGGGAAGGTCTAACATTGTTGGAAAACCCATTGCTATAATGATGATGCAGAAAGGCAGAGGAGCAAATGCTACAGTAACAGTGTGTCATACTGGCACAAAGGATCTGGAGTTTCATTGTAAAAGAGCAGACATATTGATAGTTGCAGCTGGAAGACCTGGTCTTGTAAAGGCTGAATGGATTAAGCCAGGTGCATGCGTAATAGATGTAGGAGTAAACAGAGTAGGTATCAGTGAAAAGACAGGCAAGCCTATCCTTAAGGGTGATGTAGATTTTGATAAAGCAAAAGAAATAGCAGGCTGGATTACCCCTGTTCCAGGTGGTGTAGGACCCATGACCATCACCATGCTCATGAAAAATACGCTCAATTCCCTTAAATACAAACTTGGGCTGTTATAGAATAGAAAAGGCGAAGGCGGGCTTTTTCACCCGCCTTCTTTTTCTTTATGAGAAAGGCCTCCAGAATCAGACCTGCTGAAAAAGAAGCGCTAAGATTCTATCTTCCCCAGATTCAAGTCCCCGATGATGCCATAATATCTTCAAATATTTTTGAAAATAAAAGTTCACCTATTTTTGTAGAAATAGGATTTGGAAAAGGAGAATTCTTATATAATATGGCATCTCAGTATCCTGATATAAACTTTGTAGGCATTGAAATATTTATCACTGGCATAGCAAAATTGATAAGAAGGATGTGTAACTATAATAATTCAAATCCACTACAACTGAAAAACATAAAGATCCTTATAAAGGACGCATTTTCTGCTTTAAAAGAAAACTTTTTGGATAACTCTATACAAAAAGCCTTTATTCTTTTTCCAGATCCATGGCCTAAGAAAAGGCATCATAAAAGAAGACTTATTAATCCAGAATTTGCTCAACTTCTTAAAAAGAGGCTTATAAAAGACGGCTCTGTCCTCATTGCAACAGACCATAAAGAATATCTTGAGGCCATAAGGGATGTCATGAGAGAAATCGGATTCAAAGAAGAAATGTGCTCAGAACCGTTCGTATTCAATACAAAATATGCTCGGAAGGCATTGGAAAAAGGAGAAAAAATATATCAGTTTTTATATCAGAAATAGAGATGCATGGATTTATAGCTGTATATTATAGAGAGCTGTTGATATTAAAAAGGCGTTTTTTCAAGATAATTGCTTCTATGTCTGTTTCACCTTTGCTTTATCTCATAGCATTTGGATATGCGATGGGAGGCTCTGTAGTGATCAATGGACATACATATACAGAGTTTCTTATACCAGGTCTTATTGCCATGAGCACTATGACAAGGGCATTTGCAATAGGCAGTGAAATAAACATAGCCAGATTTTACTGGCATATATTTGAAGAATTTCAAGCATCTCCTATAAACAATTGGTCATATGTACTTGGAGAAACCATAGCAGGAGTAACCCGGGCTATGATCTCAGCCTTGATTATAGTGTTAGTCGGTCTGGGATTTGGAGTTTCTCTTTTATATGAAAGCCCGTTTTTTTGGTTTTCTATATTCTTAAATGCATTTGTTTTTTCATCCCTTGCAGTAGCCCTTGCAATGCTTGTAAAATCACATGCTGATCAAGCAATGCTTACCAACTTTGTAATTACACCTATGGGATTCTTAGGTGGTACATTCTTTCCAGTAGAAAAACTTCCATTATGGGCACAAAAATTTATTTGTATGTTGCCCATTACCCATGCCTCAAAGCTGATAAGAGCATCAGTCTTTGGAAAACCTATAAGCTATTTTTCACTCTTATATCTTCTGATTATGGGGATAATATCTTTTGGTATAGCAGTAAGTGTTGTGGATAAAGCAAAAGACTAAAGAATACAGATAAGCTTTTTTCCCGAAAGAAAACTACTTATCAAATCAGTTTTCTGGATAGATTCAGGAAAAGAAATTTCTAACAGATTTGTTTTTTCTACTCTTTTTTCCTTAACAGGAATCTCTACCTTAGTAATGACATCTTTCGTAATACTTTCTTCAAATCTGGATTTCAGGAAGTAAAATAAACTTTTATTGAAAGTAAGAAATATAGAATCCTTATCCACATGATTACCAAAAAGTTCGATCCAAGCTTTTATCACCTCAATAATAATAGTCTCATCTAAAAGAGGGTTATCAATAGAATCAGGCACATCTTTAAATAAATACTCAAGAGACTGAGAAGCACCTTCTGCAATTCCTAACAAAGGAGAACTCTCTTTTTCCATAGCTTTGAGGGCTTGATCTACATCATACTGATTTAGCTCAAGTTCTGTGGCCAAATGAAGTATCAGATGCCAGCTAATAGAAGCCTTTAGATCCTCAGCTATCTCTTCTTTTACTCCTTTTACTCCTTTTATGAGAGTTTTTATATGTCGAAGACCCTCTTCCTGAGTAGGAAAATTTTGCTGGAATATTGCAAAAAGGGCATTTCCTTTTCCCTGCTCTTGTACCCATCCCTTATATTCTTTAATAAGCTCTAAAAATCCATCAGGAGGTTTTAATCTCTCATCAGGCAATATGACATTTACCCCATCCCTTTCTTCTGAATGCATATACCAAGGCTTACATATAGTTATAGGAAAAAAGGATGATGGTATCTTATCCCACACAATTTTAGGAACAGCACAATGAGGAAATAGATATATGCTCATTTCAAACTCCTTTCTTGAGATAATTAATTATAACATTTAATGCAGTATTTAAACCACCTTTTTTGGAAGACAAAAAATATCTAAACCTTTTTTTTACAGTTTCTCTATCAGAATCAAGAACAGCATTGCATACAAGACATTTAATAAGTTCTCCTTTATCTTTTACCATAAGAACAAGACCTTCATCAAAAAGATCTTTTCCCACCCACTTAAAGTTATCTATAAAAGGTCCTACACACGGAATAACCCCAAAAGCTAAGGGCTCCAAAAAGTTATGTCCTCCACATGATCTTAAACTGCCTCCTACAAATACTGAATTTGCAGCTGAGTAAGTAAAATTCAGTTCTCCTATCTTATCCCAAAGGAGCACATCTGCTTCCCATGATGCATCTTTTATCTCTGATCTAAGCTTATAAGTAATTCCCTTTTCTTTCAATGCCTTTTTCCACCATACAACTCTTTCCATATGTCTTGGAAAAAGGGCAATTACACTATTGCTAAGCACTCTTAAAATCACCTGTATCACCCATAACAGATCCTGTTCTTCCTCCTTCCTAACAGAACCAAGCACTATGATTTTTTTGTTTTTTGGAAGAATCTTCTCTACAGGATTATCTTTTATAGTATCTAATTTTATTCTATCAAATTTTATATTATTCATAATTGCTACCTTTTCTTCACCAAATATATATTTATATCTCTCAGCATCCTCTTCTGAGATAGCATATATCATGCTGGGAGAAAGCTTTTTCCAAAAAAACTTAAGCTTTTTATAAGCCTTAAAACTTCTTTCACTAAGCCTTCCGTTTATTAAAAGAACAGGTATATTCCTCTTTTTGCATGTGTACAAAAGAACCGGCCAAAGCTCGGTCTCAATTAATACTACAAGCTTAGGATTCCACAGAGAAAGTGCTTTTTTTAAAATAAAAACAAAATCAAAAGGAAGATATCTAATAAAAAGATTCTCTTTGGAAGCCTTCTCCAGTATCTCTTTTCCCTGTGCAGTATTTGTAGTAGCTATGATTTTTAGTCCCCTTAGATAAGAAACCAGATCTAACAGGATGTAACATTCTCCAACTGATGCAGCGTGGATCCAGATATCAAAAGGGCCTTTTTCTTCTTTTTTTATTAAAAGTCTTTCTGTCCATTGATCTCTAAGCTTTGGAATAAAAAAAAGCACAGGAAGTACTATCACCCATATAAACTCATAAATCACTAATATAAGCTCTATCATTTTTCTTGTATGACTTTTACACCGGGTGGAGGGATGAATGTAAATAAGTTATCATTAATCTCCTTGGAGACTTCTTTTTTTATTTTAAAGCATGTAATACTGCCCAGCAGATTATATATTTTAACCTCAATGATTCTATGACATGTCTTATCTACAGATATCTCTATTCTGTCTATATCCTGCCAGTTTTTATTTGGCTTCAAGACAAAAGTAAATTTACCCTGAGGAGATATAACAAAATCTTCTTTTATAGTTTTCATGCCATTAAATATACTGGTTAGTATCGAGATCTCCTTAGCAAAGCTTTCTGGACTATATTTATGTACAATCCTTTTCTGAGGAATATACCACCATACCTGCTTTCCGTCACACAAAACAGATTCATGCTCTGGCTCTTTTTGATCTATCCTGATATAATAGGGTGGCTTAAGAAATATTTTTCCCATGGCCAGATCCGTCTGTTTTGACTCTCCTAACATAGCCATAGTAGTGGAGATTATATATCTATCGTAGGTGAGAACAAGTCCATTTAAGTGAGTATATTTTTCTTCCAGTTTTTTTAAACAATAACATGAATTAGCAAGGACTGAGACCTGAAAAGAAAAAAGAAAAGCAATTAT
>JAMOPX010000146.1 GCA_027064285.1 Desulfobacterales bacterium
CTGCTTTTGCTTGGGAGTTGATACCCTCCCATAAATAACTATCTTTCTTTCTGCTGGTTTGCCGCTTTTTTCAAGAAGATATTTATAAACACTTTCAGGATCAAAATCATAATGTCCGTTAGGAAGTCTTTCTGCTTTTAAAACTCCTTCTTTTCTTAAATTCCTGAGTGTCGATCTTGATATTCGCAATATCTCCATTACTTCTCTCGCTTTCATACTCCAGAATGTAATATTTTTGATACATATTGTCAAGTATAGCTAAAAATTAATAACTATATTTTTAGTTAAAATAAGATGACTTTTATGTTTAAATAATCTATAGTTATCTGCATAATTGCGGCTAACTATAAGTGTAATAATAAATAAATTGTTTTTTATAACTTATAGTTAAGTATTCCACAAAATATCAGATTTTGCGGAATACTATAATAAAAAAGATGAGATTCATACTTGCAACAAAAAATAAAGGTAAGCTGGCAGAATTTAAAAAGCTACTTGATCTGCCTGAGATTGAGCTTCTGAGTATGGACCAGCTTCCAGAGTTAAGGCATATAAAAATTGAGGAAGACGGTAATACATTCTTAGAAAATGCGCTTAAAAAGGCAAAAGAGGTTTCTCGATTGTCAGGAATTCCAGCTATAGCGGATGATTCCGGGCTCGTGGTCTGCGCTTTGGGAGGAAGACCCGGGGTTTATTCAGCTCGTTTTGCTGGAGAATCTGCTACTGATGAACAGAATAATTTGAAGCTGCTTGAAGAGATGAAGGGAAAGTCTGATAGAAGAGCAGCTTTTATTTGCGTTCTTGCTGTGATTTCTCCAAAAGGAAAAATATTTACCTATGAAGGCAGATGTGAGGGGCTTATCACAGAGACTCCTCTTGGAGATAAGGGTTTTGGATATGATCCCATTTTTTATTATCCTCCTCTGAAAAAGACCTTTGCACAGATGGATGCAGAAGAAAAAAACAGGATAAGCCATAGGGCAATGGCTATAAAGAAACTAAGAGATGATATACAAAACATTATTTCTGCTCTTATGGAAGAATGATGCTGATAGATAACTATGGAAGAAAAATTACTTACTTGAGGGTTTCTGTAACTGACAGGTGCAATCTCAGATGTATTTACTGCAGACCTGAAGGTTATTCTATACCAAGATTAAGTCATGAAGAGATATTGAGATATGAAGAGATCCTGAGGATCGTAAAGTTGGCTGTAAAACTGGGTATAAGAAAGATAAGGATTACTGGTGGTGAGCCTTTTGTAAGAAAAGATATTGATATGTTTATAAAAGAACTGTCCAAGATTTCAGGGATAGAGGAACTTACTATTACTACTAATGGGGTTTTGTTGACCAAATATTTAAGTATTTTAAAAATAGCAGGCGTAAAAACCCTTAACATAAGTTTGGATACATTAAGATCTGCCAGATACAAAATAATAACAGGTAAGGACGAATTTTTTAAGGTTTGGACAGCTATACATGAGGCAAAAAAGATGGGTTTCAGAGCAATAAAGATAAATGTAGTTTTACTAAAAGGAATAAATGAAGATGAGGTTATGAATTTTGCTGAATTGAGCATAAAAGAACCGTTCTATATAAGATTTATAGAGCACATGCCCATTTGCTCAGGAAATGACGATCTTTTTCTTGTTTCTGGAAAGGATGTAAGAGAATTTCTAAAAAAAAGATTTGAATTATCTGTGCTAAATGAGGACAAAAGCACTTTTTATCCTGGCCCAGCCAGATACTATAAGATTAAAGGAGCAAAAGGAGTACTCGGATTTATAGATCCTATGACTTCGCACTTTTGTAATATGTGTAACAGGATCCGTCTTACTGCAGATGGTCATTTAAAACCCTGTCTTCTTTCTTCTCATCAGATTGATATTAAATCCCCTTTAAGGGCCGGAGCAAATGATGAGGATATAAAAGCACTTATTATCAAAGCAGTTAAAGAAAAGCCCATGTTTCATAAAAACAACAACATAGGAAGAGCCATGTCCACAATTGGAGGTTAAAAACAGTTAACAAAAAGGTATATTAGCAAATAATATTCATATAGAAACAGGTGCTTTTAAGTGCATAAAAGCTTTTATAGGAGGAAGTAAGAAGAATTGATTACAGTCCAATGTCTTTTAGAATTTGAATCTTTTGAAGATAGAATCAATATTTTAAAACTTATGCGATCTTTTTCTTCCTGCATGAGATTTGCTTATCAAAGACTCTTAGAAGGATGGAAAAGAAAGGATCTAAAAAGAGCTTTAC
>JAMOPX010000147.1 GCA_027064285.1 Desulfobacterales bacterium
TTAAATAAGAAAAACACAGAACAGATAATACAAATCTAATAAATGGTCTTTTGAATAACACTTCTGACATCTGAAAGAACCTCGATCTTTTTTCTCTTTATATCTAAAACAAGTCCTTTTCCTTTGATATTAAAAAAGGGGCCTTCTATTTTTACTGGATCATCAGAGTATGCTCGAGATGTATTTTCATTAAAGACCAGATGGTCAGTATAAAGCTTACATCCTCTTCCATCTGTTGCCCTGAGATTACCACTTAAGAAAATAAGATTCTTCTGCTTTTCATATTTTCCTTTTTCACCCCTTAAATCAAAGGTCTTTTTTCCATTTGAACTCACTGTCAGACAAAAGGATGAAAAGAAAATAATAGAACGATCTTTAGAAAACCTCACCCTTTTTGCATCTAATTCCCACTTTGCACCCTTTTTGGGATCATCATGCACATAATGAACATCCTTGAGCTGCAAAGCGTATGAGGGAAGTGCTGTTATGGTCTTTGAAGTCTTTATTATATTTTTATGCCCTTGCACAATATAGTAAATCACTACCAAAAATGTGAATCCAAGCCCTATCACAGGCCAGTAGCGTTTTATGAAATTACTTTTCATATCTTCTTATAATACTGTATATCTCTATTACACTCTCCAAAATAGGCTTTACATCTCTAAGAGGCAATGAATTCGGACCATCACACAATGCATTATCTGGATCAGGGTGAATCTCCATGAATATTCCATCTGCACCAGCTGCAATCGCTGCTCTGGAAAGATAGGGCACAAATTCCCTCTGTCCGCCAGACCTGTCTCCTGCTCCAGCAGGGATCTGAACACTATGAGTAGCATCAAATACAACAGGATATCCGAATCTCTGCATAATAGGTATGCTCCTCATGTCTACCACAAGATTGTTATATCCAAAGCATGTGCCTCTCTCTGTTAAAAGTATCCTGTAATTTCCCACTGATGAAACTTTTTTAATCACATTTTTTATATCCCAAGGCGAGAGGAATTGTCCCTTTTTAATGTTTATAGGCAAGCCTGTCTTTGCAGAGGCAATTATAAGATCGGTTTGCCTGCATAAAAAAGCAGGTATTTGGATTATATCTAAAACTTCTGAAGCCCTTTTCACCTCTTCTTTGCAGTGCACATCAGAAAGCACTGACAACTTATATTCTTCCTTTACCTTTTCTATTATCTTAAGCCCCTTCTCAATTCCTGGTCCTCTGTAAGACATATAAGAAGTTCTGTTTGCCTTATCATAGGAGGTCTTGAAAATAACAGGTATGGAAAGCTCTTCTGAAATCTTTTTTAAAAACTCGGCTACTTCTAAGGTAACTGCTTCGCTTTCTATGACACATGGTCCTGCTATTAAAAAGAATGTGTCCCTTTTCTGAAAGATTGTATTTATAAGTGTGCTGACATCCATTTCTTTTGCTTTACCTCAATTTTAGTTCTATTATAGTATAGGTATATTTCATTTTCTACCATAAAGGGGGAAAGGAAAGGATGAGTATTAGTAAAGAATTGCTCGAGATCCTTGCGTGTCCAAAATGCAAAGGGGATGTGATCTTAGATGAAGAAAAAGACAGGCTTATATGCAAAAACTGCAAGATATATTATGAAATAAAAGACGGTATTCCTATTATGCTGATTGAAGAAGCCAAGCCACTTGAAGACTTGTAGGAAATAGATATAGATACAACACATACGCAAGATACAATACTAATAAGATAAATCCATTTTTCCTGTTTATAACTAAATCATGTCTTGCCATAAGGTAGGGAGCTATGCTTATAAAAAGCATTATTATATAATCCATCAAAAGCCTACTTTGAAAAATACCTCCTGAAATGTAAATAGGCCTGATAAGAGCTGTTATCCCTAACACACACATTATATTAAAGGCATTACTTCCTATAAGGTTACCTATGCTTATATCCATATGCTTTTTATAAGCTGCCACTACTGAAGTGGCAAGTTCAGGCAGAGATGTGCCAAACGCTACTATACTAAGGCCTATAACCTTTTCGCTAATTCCAAACCTTCTCATTATATCCTCTGATGAATTTACAACAATCTTAGCCCCAAATATTACTAAAGCTATTCCGCAGATAAGCAAGAAGATATTTTTAACAAGTCTGATCTCCTCTGTTTTATTATCTTCTAAGAATTCTTCTTGTCCAAAAACACGCCTTTTATCTTGAAGATAGTTAAAAACAATGTATGCAATAAGAGCACAAAATAATATAAATCCATCCAGACGAGAAATTTTGGAATCTAAGGATATCAAAATCAAAAATCCTGATATTCCCATCATCACAGGAAGATCCCTCTTTACCACTTCCTTTTGGCATGTTATTGGATAAAGAAGACTTGATATACCAAGAATCAATGCGATATTACATATATTACTACCCACAACATTGCCTATGGCTATCATATCCTTTCCTTTTATTGCAGAAACTACACTAACCAAAAGTTCCGGAGCAGAGGTTCCAAATGCTACCACAGTAAGGCCTATAAGAAGAGGGCTTAACCCTAAGAAAACAGCAAGCTTAGAAGCCCCTTTTACCAACCACTCTGCACCTATATACAGAGTAAAAAAACCTACCATGAGAAAAACCCATGTTAACCACATGTCTTATGTTTAGCAAAACCAACAGCAAAGTAGCAAATGCTTTTTGAGGACTTTGATTTTTTCAGAAAATAGATTAAATAACAATGAAAATAAAAAAAAGAGGTAATCCAATGCTTGAGACCTATTTTGAAATAAAGAAAAGAGGTTCAGACATAAAAACAGAAATAATCGCTGGAATAACTACATTTCTTACTATGTCTTACATAATAGTAGTAAACCCTATGATATTGAAAAAAACGGGAATGGATTTTGAAGGAATACTTTTTGCGACTGTCTTGGTGAGCTCTATCTCATCTATTCTGATGGGACTTTATGCAAATCTGCCATATGCCCTTGCTCCAGGAATGGGAATCAATGCATTTTTTACATTTACATTAGTCGCTGGAATGGGAGTTTCATGGCAAACAGGTCTTGGAGCAGTGTTTATATCAGGACTTATATTTATTTTGCTTACCATCACGAAGATAAGAGGCATGATTGTTGATAGTGTGCCCGAATGTCTTCGATATGCAGTAGCAGCAGGAATAGGACTTTTCTTAGCTCTCATAGGATTTGCAGAAGTGGGATTTATAAAAACAGGAGCAACAATAGTAAAATTCGGCGGTTTTAATGTGAAAACCCTGCTTTTTTATACAGGACTCATTATCACTTCTATTTTAGTAACTAAGGGAATGAAAGGTGCCCTTCTTTTATCTATTTTTATCAATTCCATAATAGCAATCCTTGTCTCTGCAATAGGCTTAAAGTTTAAGCTACTGGACCAGCCAATTGCACAGATTCCCACAAGAATATTTTCATCTCCTAAGCCAACGCTTTTTTTTAAATTTGATTTAACAGGTGCTCTAAAACTTGGAATGATTGCACCACTTTTTACCCTTTTGTTTACAGACATGTTTGATTCTATTTCTACATTTTTGGGAGTAGCCCAAGCAGGAGGATTGATTGACAAAAAAGGACAGCCAATTAATGTGGATAAAGCCTTAATGGTGGATGCCTTGGCAACTACATTTTCTGGAGTCTTTGGAACTTCATCTGCCACCACTTACATAGAATCTGCATCTGGAGTAAAGGAGGGAGGACGCACAGGACTTACCGCTGTAGTGGCAGGACTTTTATTTTTGCCTTTTATGTTTCTGAGTCCGCTTCTAAGCCTGATCCCTGTTGTAGCTACATCTCCTGTGCTGGTAATAGTAGGAGTATTTATGGCACAGACCTTGAGAAACATAGATTGGTTAAAAATGGATGAAGCAATTCCAGCTTTTGTAGCGTTTATCTTAATACCTCTTACTTACTCTATCAGTCAGGGAATTGTATGGGGATTTTTAACCTATACCTTTGTAAAAATATTTACTGGAAAAACAAAGGACATAACGTTTATTCTTATAATAATAGATATATTTGCCATTGTTGCTCTTATGCTTTTAGAGACTTAATCATACAAGTATCAAAAAAAATTGTTGAAAAATATAACAAAGCACATATAATATTTTCTGCAAAGGGAAAATGATCAAAGATATTTTAATCATAACACATATTATTTTATGTTTCATCTTAGTAGTTGTGATTCTTATGCAGAAAGGCAAAGGTGCGGATATTGGCGCTGTATTTGGTGGGACAAGCCAGACCTTATTTGGAAGCACAGGAGCTGGATCTTTTCTACAGAAGATCACAGTAATTGTTGCTGGAGCTTTTATACTGACCTCATTGGCACTGTCTGTATTCATGAGTTATCCAAAGAAAACATCTGTAATGGATAATGTCAAGGTGCCTGTAACACAGACACAACAAAAGCAAGAAAAAGGAAGCAAATAATGTGCCGAAGTGGTGGAATTGGTAGACACGCTATCTTGAGGGGGTAGTGGGCGAAAGCCCGTGCGGGTTCGAGTCCCGCCTTCGGCATTTATTTTTATGAAAGTAGTTCAGTTTTATCAAAATGGAAATTTATAAGTTGGATTAATTAAAGGGGATTTAATAATCCCCTTTAAATTTGGGGAAAATACTATATCTTTTATAACCCTATCTGAATTGCCTCCAGCAGATGATTCAAAAGCAATTTCGCTAAAGGATGTCAAATTTGCTCCTTCTGTAGTAAATCCAAGCAAGATAATTGCAATAGGCCTAAATTACAAAGGACATATAAGAGAGAGCAAAGGGAAGTTGCCAAAATTTCCATTGATATTTTCAAAGTTTCCTAACAGCATTATAGGACATGAAGATTTTATAGAATGGGATAAAAACATAACAAAAAGGGTGGACTACGAAGCAGAGCTGGCCGTGGTAATAGGGAAAAAATTGACCCTCCCACGGCTTTAGTCGTGGGAGGGTCAAAGGCACACCAGAAGGGGTCGGAGCATTCAGGAAGCCTTCAGTATGGCTCAAAGATGGAGATAAGATAGAAGTGGAAATAGAAGGTATAGGAAGACTTTCTAATACCTGTAGAGAATTAGAATAGCATTGTCTTTGCTACCTGATCGTGTATTAATGGCCTGAAGTCTCTTATCTTAGAATTCTTTCTATTGGGATGAACTCTATTGGTCAATAGAATCACAATAATTTCTTTATCTAAATCTATCCATACAGATGTTCCTGTAAAACCTAAGTGTCCAACGCTATTGCGTGAAAATAAAGTTCCCGCACTTGATTTACCTGTTGGAGTATCCCATCCAAGAGCCCATCTACTGTTTTGCTTTTTAAAAAACTCTCTTATTATGTCTTTCTTGAACAAATCGTTTCTTTCCCCATAATAGTGTTCCAGCAAGATATTAGAAATTACAAATAGCTCATCTGCTGTGCTAAAAAGACCTGAATGTCCAGAATATCCTCCTAAAGCAAATGCGTTTTCATCGTGCACTTCTGCCTGAATAACTCTTTTTCTCCATGAACAAAGTTCTGTAGCAGCAAAATCTTGTAGATGAAATTTCCTTTCAGGATACCCCAAGAATGTTTGAGTTAGTCCTAAGTGGTTGTATATATCTTTTGAAAGCTCTTTAAGATTTCTTTCTGAAATCTTTTCTATCACATATGCCAGAAGCATAAAACCTAAATCACTATAAAGCTCTCCTTTACCCGAAGGAAAAACGAGTTCCTCCCTTAAAATCCACTCTATTACAAGCTTTTTTCTTACCGAAAGAGGGAATTCAGATAGTCTAAGATAATATGGCCTCCAGTCTGGAAGACCAGAAGAATGGCTTAAAAGCATTCTTATAGAAATGTTTTTTTTATCCTGAGGAGTAAAAATTATTTTAGATATGGGCATATCCAAATCCAAAATCCCTTTTTCTACGAGCTTCATAGCTATCAGAGAAGTGGCAAAAGGCTTGGTCAAGGAGGCAAGGTCAAAGATGGTTTCTCTTTTAATTGGAATGGAAACAGGGATTTTACTTAAATATCCTACTGCCAGACGAATCAAAGGCCTGCCTGATAATCCCGCCACAAGGACAGCACCAGGATATACACCTTCTTTTACTCCTTTTAAAAGAAGCTCTTTTATGTCCAAGTTCATAAAGGAACAGTAGCTTTGTATATAGTTGCGTTTCCACTGAGAAGGTACTTGGGCATTATGGAAGGGATCAGAACAGAGTTACCTCTTTTTAACTTCATATGCCTTTCTGTTTCAGGTATATCTATTTTTACATTTCCTTCTAAAACAATCATTATCTCTACGGCTCTATCCTCAGCAGAAGAAAAACTTGTCCCTTCTCTGAGGCTTATTTTATGCAGGGCAAATTCTTCAACTGGCGCAGGATATATAACTTCTATTTTTCCTGAGGCTATCGGTTTAATCTTCTGAATCGGACTGGATTCAAATCTTACAATATTAAGGAGCTCTTTTACATCAACATGTTTATGAGTAAGTCCTCCTCTTAATACATTGTCTGAATTTGCCATGAGTTCTACACCAACCCCTTTTATGTATGCATGAAGCTCACCAGCAGGTAAAAATATAGCCTCTCCTGGCTCTAACACATATATATTGAGAATAAGAGGAGAAAATATTCCTATATCTTTTGGAAAGTGCTTGTTCAGCCTCAGAACAAGAGAAAATATAGGATCATTTTTTAGCTTTTGTGAATTGAGTAAAAGTTCTGATATTGCTTCTTCTTTCTTTTTTCCTTTAAGGTTCATAATGGCAGAAAAAAAGGGCTTTAGACCATCTCTTTCCAGAATCTCAATCTCTTCTCTTAAGGAATTTGGAACAGAGCTTTTTAAGAGATACACTATTTCTTCTATGTTTCTGAATCCCTTAAGGGCCTCAAACCTTGTGATAGCACACAAAATCTCTGGCTTGTGATTTTTGTCTTTATAATTTCTTTCCAGAGCGTCTAAGGGAATGCCGAGTCTGTTTTCTCTTTCAAAGCCATTTATTGCTTGTTCCTTGTTGGGATGAGCCTGGATAGAAAGCGGCTTTTCTGCAGCTATTATCTTAAAGAGAAAGGGAAGTTGATTGCAGAATTTACTTGCAACCTTTTTTCCTAAAACAGCTTCTGGCTCATCAGATATGAGCTTATCAAGTCTCACCCACCTTCCATCTATTTCCACTTCAGAAGGTGCTTTTGGATGTGCACCCATCCACAGCTCTGCCATAGGATTTTTGCTGGGAGCAGGCAATCCAAGAATGGAAGGTATAGCTGTTTTTGAACCCCAATTATATTCCTGAATCTTGTTCTTAAGTCTTAAAGGTCTTTTAAGATCCAATGTATTCCTCCAAAAATTGGATTATCACCTTAGTGCAGACAGCAGAAGATTTTTCCTTTCCTGTTTTTAGGATGAACAAAACCACAATTGGAAAACTTCTTTTTTCTTGTAAGTTTCCTTTGTTCCCAAGCAAGCTTCTTAAACCATTTTTCCAGAACATGAGGATGTCCTATCTTTGTCTTATTAGACAAACATGCAAAGTCCCGAATACCCATATCTATGCCAACAAGACTGCTGTTTTCTGCAGGCTTTGAGAAATTAGCTTTAACTACAATTGAGACATACCAGCCATCTGCTTCTTTAAGAACTGTCATCTCTCCTATCTCAGCATCTTCTGGTATTTCCCTTGAAAGAAATATCCTGAACCAGCCTATCTTGGGAAGATAGATGCGATTTCCTGAGATTTTAACTCCCTGACTGTAGCGGAAGGAGAGATGTTTTTTCTTTTTCTTTAATTTTGGATGATCAGCACTTCCTGCAAAGTAGTTTTTGTATGCCCTGTCCAGATCTCTTAGAGCCTGTTGAAGCACCTGAGAGTGAACTTCACAAAGCCATGAAAATTCTTTTTTAAGTTCTACAAGCTCAGCACACTGCTTTGCATAGGTGGTCCTTTCCCTTCTCTGCCACCAAAGAAACTCTCTTTGAAACAGCCCAAGATTATAAATAAGCCTGTATGCTCCAGCAAATTTCCACAGCTTCTGCCCTTTTCCCTTACTTCTGACCTTCAGCTTGTATCTGTATCTTCTCAATTGCATTTTAATATTGGTTATATTATTATCTCATCCACTATTCAATAATATATAAGCCTGTTTAAAAAGATTTTTCGAACATGGTGCTTATAATAATGATACGCCATTCTTCCCATAGCTGAAGCTTATAGGCTTTCTGGCATGGATTTCTGTAAAAGAGATAGTCTGGATAATAGATTTCCACGCTAAAATTTATAAGATGAATGCATAATTGGTATTATACACTATAAAGCGATTTATACAATAGTTTTGGTATAAGACAGATGTATGAATTTTTAGATATAGGTTGAAAGTTCAAAATTTCTGCTGCAAAGTTGTTTTCGCTTGAGGCACTATACATCTGGAATTCAGAAAAAATAAGTGCTATACAAGATAGCATTATAATTGCAGATAGCTATAAATAAGGAGTAAAGTATGCCTATTCTAAGGATAGCACAAGCACAAATAAATCCTATTGTGGGAGACTTTGAATACAATACAAAAAAGATACTTTCATACATAGAAATGGCCAAAAAACAGTCCGCTGATATAATCGTATTTCCAGAACTGTGTTTATGCGGATATCCACCCGAGGAGTTACTTCTCAAACCCAGCTTTTTGGAAAGCAGTATGAAAGCAATAAAAGATTTAAGTCTTCTTATTACAGGTATAACAGCAATAGTAGGCTATCCTGATTGTCAAGACAAAAAGGTTTACAATGCAGCCGCAATTATACAAAATGGAAAGACCCTTTCTGTTTATCATAAAATAGAACTGCTAAATTATGGGGTTTTTGATGAAAAGAGGTATTTTAAAGAAGGAAGCAGACTGGTAGCCTTAAAAATGGGAGATGTCACTATTGTACCGACTATATGTGAGGATATATGGATTGAAAGAAATATGGCAGAAAGATTTGCAAAAGAAGTAGGAGACCTTGTTATAAATCTTTCTGCATCTCCATTTCATGCTGGAAAATTTCAGGTCAGGTTAGATGCAGGAAGGAGCTTTACTAAAAGAACCAGATGTCCTCTTTTTTTTACAAACCTTATAGGAGGGCAGGATGAACTGGTGTTTGATGGAGGCAGTTTTGCTCTTACAGCAGAAGGAGATATTATCTCATGTGCAAAAAGATTCTGTGAGCATATTCTTTTTACAGATATAGATATAAACCCCGTTAAGAGAAAAATAGATAGAAAAATAGATAAAGGAGAGATAGTAGAACTTGGTTTTTCTCATACAAAAAGAGAATCCGTAGAACCTTATCTCGCTGATAAGGTTTTTCCACTTGAGGAAATCTATTATGCACTTGTGCTTGGAACACGGGATTATGTTAATAAAAATGGTTTTAAAAAGGTCCTCATAGGTTTAAGCGGAGGGATAGATTCATCTCTTGTGGCAGCAATTGCTGTAGATGCAGTTGGAAAGGAGAATGTGATAGGAGTGACAATGCCTTCCAAGTTCACCTCGTCTGAGACCTTAAGAGATGCGGAGAGGCTTGCAAAAAATTTGGGGATAAAGCTGATTAAATTAGAGATATGGTCCATATATGAGGAATATCTAAATGTCTTGAGCAAGGTATTTGATATATCTGTGCATACAGTAGCACACGAAAATCTACAGGCCAGGATAAGAGGAAATCTGCTTATGGCCTTATCCAACAGATTCGGATACTTGGTCTTGACCACAGGAAATAAAAGTGAAATAGCAGTAGGATACTGCACATTGTATGGTGATACAGCAGGTGGTTTTGCTGTGATCAAGGATGTGCCAAAGATGATGGTCTATGAGCTAGCCAGATTTGTAAATCGCATCTGGGCTAAAGAGATTATTCCTGAAAGCGTAATAAAGCGCCCCCCAACTGCAGAACTGAGGCCCAATCAGAAGGATGAGGATTCCCTTCCCCCATATCATATTTTAGATCAGATAATTCATGCTTATGTAGAAGAAGACAAAGGAGTTGATGAGATAATAAAAGAAGGGTTTGATGCAGAAGTAGTAAAAAGTGTTATCAGAATGATAAATAGAAATGAATACAAAAGAAGGCAAAGCCCTCCAGGAGTCAAGATTAGTGCAAAGGCATTTGACAAGGACTGGCGTTTTCCCATTACAAACAGATACATGAAGGCATAAGATGGAACACCAGAGTATAAAACAGAGGATATCAAAGATAAATGATGAGCTTTTGGCCATTATACGTGGAGCAAAGATGTTTCCATTTTTAGAAACATCCCTGATTGATGAAATGGAAAAAAGGTGTAGAGATATTCAGACTCAGATTAAAGAAGAGCTGTTTCGCATAGCTATTGTAGGAGCTATAAAGTCAGGCAAAAGCACTTTAAGTAACTATCTTTGTCAAGGGGATTACCTGAGGAGAGGAGCGGGTATTATAACATCTTTTATTACCAAGGTAAGGAAAGGTTCAGATTTAAGAGCGGTTCTCAGATTAAAAGGCTGGAAAGAAATAAACAGGGAAATGGATTTAGCCATAAAGGAACTTATCCTTTACAAAAAAGAGCTTAACTCTTTATTGCCATTTGATTTAAGAGATGATGAAAAAAGAGATCAGCTAAGCAGAATAATAAGAGATTTTGATTTAGATGTTATTTTAAAAGATGGATCCCATGATATAAATTATCTTATTCTTTCTCTTTATATCAAAGGTTATGAAAAGGTAAAAAGCCTTATATCTGAAAAAGAAAAAGAACTTGTATATAAAGGCAGGAGATTCAAAGAACATGAAAGATTTGTTGGCGAAGACATCCTTGCTGTGTATTTAAAAGATGTATCCATAGAGGTAAATACAGGATTATTTGATGAATCCACAGAAATCGCAGATTGTCAAGGTAGTGATTCTCCTAATCCCATACATCTTATCATGATCCAGGAGCATCTTGCTATATCTCAGCTCGTGATATATGTGATCAGCAGCAGGATGGGTTTAAGAGAAGCAGATATGAGATTTCTTCAGATCATCAAAAAGATGGGAATGATGGAGAATGTCTTTTTTGTACTAAACTGTGATTTTGACGAACACGATACCTTAGAAGATATGCTCAGGGTTCTGAACAGAGTAAAAGAGGAACTCATGATATTTGCTGGGTCTCCAAAGATATTTGCCTTTTCAGCACTTTTTAACCTCTTAAATGAGATGGAAAAAGCCGGACAGGAAGGGACTTCAAAGAGAGAGATTCTGAGACTTGCTCAATGGAAGCGCGAAACCCCATTAGTAGAATTTTCCAGTAATGAAACCCAGAGATTTTTGGAATATCTGAGCAATATTCAGAAACAAAAACACCATCACATATCAAAAGTATGGCTTGAAAGACTTTTTTTTATTGGTTCAGGTCTTCTGGAATGGATCAGCATCAGCAAGAATATAATTTTAGGGAATAAGAGCAAAGCAGATAAACTGATAGAAAAAATAAATAAACGAAAAGATGCCTTAAATAATATTGTCTCTCTTATAGAGGCAACTCTTAAAGGAGCTACTTCTGAACTTACAGAAGATGTAAAAAAACAGATTGATAAGTTCTTCCATAAAGATGAGAAGGTCATTTTATCTTTAAGGCATTTTATAGAAGGTTTTAATATCCCTTATGATAGGTATTTGGAAATAATACAGCATTCAAGTCTGTCTCATGCTCAGTACATAGTGTTTCGTTATTATAAAAGAGCTGTTGATTCCTTTATTGTGCAAGAAATAAATCCGCAGATAGTTCATTTTGTAAGAGAGCTGGACAAAAACATAGAAAGATTTTTTATCTCTATAATAGAGCCTTACTGGAAAATGATTTCTGAGATCCTGAACAAAAATTATAACTTAGATACACATTCATTCTTCTTAGACCTAAATAATG
>JAMOPX010000148.1 GCA_027064285.1 Desulfobacterales bacterium
TAATGTGAAATTGAACTCCTTCTTTTTTCTTGGCAATTTCAGAAAGTTGCCTTGTCATATAAGCAGGATTTACTTTTGTTAGTATAAGATTATCATTTACTTTGATATCTCTAAGCGGAACATCAAGATAAGGATTTGGCAATGTATCCTTAGTAACAGGGACATAGACACCACCATGACTGGCATTCCAATGGCGGATTATTACCAGTAAATCAAAGAAACTTTTTGCTGTTTGGTGTGCAATCATTTCTCTCTTTTTCTTTAAGTTTATGTAATTCCAAAAAAAAGAGATACTGGTCATAGCAATCCACACTAAAATTAAAAGCATAGTAATCTGTTTAATTTTAGCCATATTTTATTAATTAGATTTACTTATCCCAAGTTCTCTTAGTTGTTCTTCGTCTACTTCTGAGGGGGCGCCTGTAAGTGGGCAAATAGCGCTTGTGGTCTTTGGAAAAGGTATAACTTCTCTTATAGATTCCTTTCCCGCCATTATTGCTACTAATCTGTCAAATCCTAAAGCCATACCTCCATGTGGTGGTGCTCCGTATCTGAGTGCTTCTAAGAAAAAGCCAAATTTTTTCTGTGCCTCTTCTTCAGATATGCCTATTATCTTAAATATCCTCTTTTGAAGCTCTAAGCTATGTATTCTTATGCTTCCTCCTCCTATCTCCTGCCCATTTAAAACAAGATCATAAGCCTTTGCTCTTACTTTTAAGGGCTCTTTTTCTACAAGCTCTATATCCTCATCTAAAGGAGAAGTAAATGGATGATGCATTGGCTCTAATCTGTGCTCCTGCTCATTATATTGAAAAAGAGGAAATCTGTTGATCCATACAAATGAATAATCATTTTCTTTTATAATCCCTAAGCTTTTTGCAATAGATACCCTAAGCATTCCAAGAGATGAATTAACCACATCTCTTTTATCAGCAACGATGATTATTGTATCTCCTGGCTTTGCATCAAGAAACTGGTTTATCTTGCTTTTGCTTTCATCACTTAAGTATTTTTTTATAGGAGATTGCCAAGCATTATTTGAACTTACTTTTGCCCATATAATCCCTTTAGCACCATAGCTTTTTACTTCTTCTGACAGCTCATCAAGTCTTTTTCTTGAAAACTCAGCTTCTTTGACATTTATCGCCTTTATAACCCCTCCAGCATTTATTACATCTTGAAATACTCTTAGTTCTGAATCTTTTACCAACTCTGTAATATCTCTTAATTGCATTCCAAATCTTGTATCAGGCTTATCTGTTCCAAAAAGCTCTATTGCATCCTTATAATCAAGCCTTTGAATTGGATAAGAAACACTGTAACCCAAAACTTCATCAAAAAGTCTTTTTATCATCTCCTCAAACACAGCCATCACATCTTCTTCATCTACAAAAGACATCTCCACATCTACTTGAGTAAATTCTGGCTGTCTGTCTGCCCTGAGGTCTTCATCTCTGAAGCATCTTACTATCTGATAGTATCTGTCAAAGCCTGCTATCATAAGAATCTGCTTAAACAGCTGTGGAGACTGGGGAAGGGCGTAAAATTTACCTTTGTGAACCCTGCTTGGCACAAGATAGTCCCTTGCTCCTTCAGGTGTGCTTTTGGTAAGAAAAGGAGTTTCTACTTCTATAAAGCCTTTTTTATCAAAATAGTTTCTGATAAATGAAGCAATTCTGTGCCTGAGCCTAAAAACTTCCATTACCTCATGTCTTCTCATCTCCAAGTATCTATACTTAAGCCTTAAGGTTTCAGATCCATCAACAGCGCCATGTATCTGAAAAGGAAGAAGCTCAGAGCTGTTTAAGATCCTTAGAGACTCTGCTTTTACTTCTATTTCTCCTGTTACAAGTTTTGGATTTTCCTGTCCTTTAATCCTTCTGTCTACCTTCCCTTTTACTGCTATTACATACTCATCCTTTAACTGCTTTGCCTTTTCATACGCACTCTGGCTTATCTGTGGATCAAAAACAACCTGAGTTATGCCTTCTCTGTCTCTTAAATCTACAAAAATAAGTTTTCCTAAATCCCTTCTGGAATGAACCCATCCCATAAGGATCACATCTTTTCCTACAGAATCTAAGTTAAGTTCACCACAGGTGTGAGTTCTTTTCCAGCCTTTGATAGATTCCATGACTAAATAACCTCTTTTATAGCTTTTGTAATATTACTCAGCTCTATTTCTACTTGTTTTCCAGTATCCATGTATCTAAGAGCTGCTCT
>JAMOPX010000149.1 GCA_027064285.1 Desulfobacterales bacterium
AGGTATTGCTATTGCCGCAAGTATTCCTATAATGGCAATAACAATCATTAATTCAATTAATGTAAAGCCTTTTTTATTTTTAAATATTCTCATGATTCTTTTTAACATAATCTAAACCTCCTTTTTTAATCTTCTTTATGGAGAAATTAAAATACAATCAAAATAGAATCACCCCCTCTTTTTTTATAAACTTCTTCCGTTGCAGAAGAATTAAGTTACACAAAAACATACCTTATCACATATGGCGAAATTTTATGTAATGCTACAAGTCCACTATTACCATGGATGTGTACCAACTATTACCTCTTTTCCAAACTTATTTTCCAGTTTCTTTTTTAGCTCTGATATATCTATCGGACATTTTGCTGTTTCAGTCGCCTTAACAATGCAGGTACCAATAAATATGTAATCAAAATCTACATTGTATTGATTACATATATCCTTTATTAACCCCATTTTTGGCATAACCAATCCCGGACAATCTCCACAAGTAGTCATTCCTATTACATTAAGTTCTTCATCTTTGAAGCGGGAAAACTCTCCTTCTCTCTCTTTAATAGCCTTGAAACACTTTATACATCCTATGCAACTAATATCCCTTATTTTATTGCACGATAGAATCAATACATTTGCCATCTTCTCCCCTCCTTCTATATTATTTCATTCTCTATAAATAAAATATTGTGATAAGTCAATTGTAATTGGAGGCTGTTTGAAAAATATTTCGAATAAACTCAGTGCGAGTTAAAATTATTTACTGACCTTACACAAAAAAGATGGTATTATTTAATAATAACATATGATGTAGATAAGGAGGAACAATATGTCTATAATTGTAACAGGACTTCCTCGCTCTGGAACATCAATGATGATGAGAATGTTAAAAGAAGGAGGAATTCCGATTCTTACAGATAATAAAAGACAACCAGATGAACATAACCCTTATGGTTACTTTGAGCTTGAGAAAGTAAAATATGATCTTTCGTGGGTGAGTGAAGCCGAAGGAAAGGCTGTTAAATTAGTAACTATGCTTCTTAAAAAGCTTCCATCAGATAATGAATTTTATGTGATATTTATGGAAAGGAATATAAGTGAAATTGTTAAATCACAAAAAGAAATGCTTGAAAAAAATGGTAAAAAGATGAAATATCCTGAAGAGGAATTGGAAAAAATTTATTTAAGTCATTTAAAAGAGATAAAGCAGTGGATCTCAGAAAAAGACAACTTTAAAGTATTGTATGTCTCATATAATGAAGCAATAGAAAATCCAAAGAAGATTGCTTTAAAGATTAAAGAGTTTTTAAGAAAAGATATGAATATAGAAAGGATGATTAAAGCTGTGGATAAAAAACTTTATAGAAAAAAAGCAAAAGAGAAAGATATTGAGGAACAGCAAGTAAAAAGAGAAGATGAAGAAAAGATAAAAGAACAATTAGAAGCATTAGGGTATCTATGATATTTAATCCTTTTAAGAAAAAGCAAAAAAAAGTTTTAATAATAGGTTTAGATGGGGTTCCATATTCTCTTTTAAAAAGGCTTATAGAAAAGGGAAAACTTCCTACACTAAAAGAAATATTTTCTAAAGGGAATTTTTCAAGGATTACTGTAACTATTCCTGAGATTTCCTCTGTATCCTGGTCTTCTTTTATGACAGGCAAGGATCCGAGTTTTCACGGAATATATGGCTTTACTGATATATTGCCTGGAACATATAAGATGTACTTTCCGAATTTTCTTGACCTTAAAGCAGAAACAATCTTTGATGAGATAGGAAAAAAAGGAAAAAGATCAGTAGTAATAAACCTTCCCGCCACTTATCCTGCTAAGAAGATTTCAGGAGTTCTTATTTCAGGCTTTGTTGCTTTAAGGTTGGAAAAAGCTGTTTTTCCCAAAGAAATCCTTTCAAAGTTAAAAGAATTTGGTTACAAAATAGATGTAGACACTAAAAGAGGAAAAGAAGATTATGACTTCCTTATGAAGGATTTATTTTCTACCTTAGAAAAAAGAAGAAAAGTGGCCCTTTGGCTTTGGGAAAACCAAATTTGGGATTTATTTATGATTGTTATAACAGGAACAGACAGAATCCAGCATTTTCTGTTTGATGCTTTTTTGGATATAGATCATCCATATAGCGAATTATTTTTAAAGTATTTTCAGAAAATAGACAGTTTTGTAGCTGAAATGTATGAAAAGTATAAAAAACTTCCTGAAGAAAAGACTTTTTTCATGCTTTCTGACCATGGATTTACAGGAATAGAAACAGAAGTATATATAAACAGATGGCTTTATGAAAATGGTTATTTAAAGCTTTCTCCAAGTCCTAAAACGATCTCTGATATACAAGAAGGAACTGTTGCCTTTGCTCTTGACCCCTCAAGGATATATATCAATCTAAAAGGAAAGTTTCCCTTAGGAAAGGTTGAGAAAAAAGACTATGAAAAGGTAAGAGAAGAGTTAAAGAAAGGCTTACTTGAAATGAAATATAAGAGAAGATCTGTTATAAAAAAAGTTTTCTTTAAAGAGGACTTATTTAGCGGGCCTTATCTTGAATTTGCACCTGATATTGTTCTCCTTTCTAATTATGGATTTGATCTAAAAGCTTCGGTGCAAAAAGCACATATTTTTGGAAGAAGTAACCTTACAGGAATGCATACATATGATGACGCATTTTTCTTTTGTGAGAATAAAGAAATAGACTGTAAAACAATATTTGAAGCAAAAGAAAAAATAGAAAAAGTTCTATGTTAGAAAATAAGGGCATTTGGTATAGACATATTCAAGGTATTCATTCTGAGCAGTAGATGTATTATTAGCTGACCTTACGCAAAAGGGTTTATCTCACAAGGGAGGAATGACAATGAATGTGGTATTGGGGCAAATTTGCGTACGGTCAGTTACTAATCAAGAACATATAAACCTGTTCAAAAGGATTTTTCGAACAGGCTTATAATAATCATACGCCATTCATCCCATAAAGCTTATGGGCTTTCTGGCGTGGATTTTTGTAATCTAAGATATTCTGACTTATATATCTCTGCCATAGTAAGGAATATAGTTATAATAAGGGGACCATATATAATCCCCATTATTCCAAAAAGTTTTATGCCTCCTACTACTCCTAAAAAAACAAGAATAGAATTCATTTTCATACCTTGACCTATAACCTTAGGCTTAATAAAGTATTCTGTTATAGAACTATAGGTCAGATTATATAGAAAAAATATAACGGCAAATTTTGTCTTGCCCTGAATCATAAGTATAAAAGTAGCAGGCACAAATATAAGAGATGCGCCTACAATAGGAAGAAATGCCATAAAAGCAATAATAGAACCCCATAATATAGGAGAACCCAAGCCAAACATAAAGAAGCCAATACTTCCCATAATCCCTTGGATGATTCCAGAGACCCCATTTCCTATTATTATAGCTTTTGCCATTTCTTGAAATTTGTATTCCAGTTTTTCTAACTGCTCTTTTGATAAAGGTGCGAGTTGAATTATGTATTCCTTTAATCGATGTCCATCTTTTAAAAGCGCATATATGATTAATATCATAAGAAAAAAGTGAACAAGAAGATTTATTATATTAGAAGCCCCTGAGCTTATTTGTTTGTACAAAAACAAACCGATTTTTTTCCCTAAGGACTTGGCAATTTTTAGGATTGCATTCACATCCAATTCAATACCAGTAAGTTTTTTTATCCTTTCCAATCTTTTTATAAAGGTAGAGTTCTTTCTAAGTCTTTTCTCTATAGATTTAATAGATACAGCATTTGAGGTCTTATTGTAAAATTCAAAAGCCTCCTGAGATAAGGTCTTAAAAAACCATCCAATAGGGATAACAAGCAGTAAAAGGATAATTCCTGACATAAACAAGGCAGAAGTGTTTATATTTCCTTTTAATATTCGTGTTACTCTAAGATGGATTGGATAAAAAACACTGGTTATAAGAAGAGCTAATATAATAGAAGGAAAATATGCCCAAAACAGAGAAAAGAGTAATATAAAAGAGATAAGAAGCAATATAGTAAAAGCACCAGGTCTATCCTTCATCTGAAGTGTATAATTTTTTGTTTTTTGTTTTTTATTCAAAATTCAAAGTAAAAGTATTTAAAAAACTTAAAAATTTTCAAACTACATTCTGCTTGTTATTTTGTTTATAAAATGCTATTTTAGCTGAAAAAATTATTAAGACAAGAGGGAAAAATGGAACAGATAAAAGAAATTAGAG
Source organism: Desulfobacterales bacterium (assembly GCA_027064285.1). Taxonomy (GTDB): domain Bacteria; phylum Desulfobacterota; class DSM-4660; order Desulfatiglandales; family JALVZP01; genus JALVZP01. The sequence continues at coordinate 4,231 of JAMOPX010000149.1, forward strand.
CAAGAGAAATTTTGGATTCTCGAGGAAATCCTACCGTAGAAGCAGATGTGATTCTCACAAATGGGATAATAGGAAGAGCTGCTGTTCCCTCAGGTGCATCTACAGGGAAATACGAAGCAATAGAGCTTAGGGATAAAAGAAAAAAAAGATATAGAGGGAAAGGTGTAGAAAAGGCAGTTCAAAATATTGAATCAATTATCGCACCTGCTCTTAAAGGAATGGATCCTACTGATCAGAGACTAATAGACAGTACCATGATAGAGCTGGATGGAACTCCTAATAAGGCAAAATTAGGAGCAAATGCTATACTTGCTGTATCCTTAGCTGTAGCAAGAGCTGCTGCCAAATTACATGATCTTCCGCTTTATAAGTATCTCGGTGGGCCAAACGCCTGTAGACTTCCAGTACCCATGATGAATATCCTAAATGGTGGTCTCCACTCTGATAATAACATAGATTTTCAAGAATTTATGATAATGCCTGTTGGTGCTAATAGCTTTAAGGAAGCTTTGCGTATAGGAGCAGAAGTATTTCATACATTGGCAGAAGTGCTAAAAGAAAAAGGATATTCAACTGCAGTAGGAGACGAAGGAGGTTTTGCACCTTCTCTTGAATCTAATGAAGAGCCATTAAAGATGATCATAGAGGCTATAGAAAAGGCAGGATACAAGCCAGGAACAGACGTAGCCATTGCTCTTGATCCAGCTGCATCCTCTCTTTACAAGGGTGGAAAATATGTATTTTTTAAATCTGATAACTCAGAACACGCTGCAGAAGAATTGATAAAATTATATGAGGACTGGATTAAGAAATATCCCATTTTATCTATTGAGGATGGACTTGCTGAAAACGACTGGTCTGGATGGAAAAAGATGACCAAGAAACTTGGAAATAAGATCCAGATAGTTGGAGATGATCTATTTGTAACAAATACCAAAAGGATAAAGAAAGGGATAGATGAAAATGCTGCAAATGCGGTTCTTATAAAATTAAATCAGATAGGCACTCTTACAGAGACCTTAGAAGCAATAAGATTAGCATATAAAGCAGGGTGGAATGCTGTAATATCTCATCGTTCAGGAGAAACAGAAGATACCTTTATTGCAGATCTTGCTGTTGCTACAGGTACAGGACAGATAAAAACAGGGTCTCTTTGCCGTTCTGAAAGGGTATGTAAGTACAATCAGCTCCTCAGGATAGAAGAAGAGTTAGGGAATCAGGCTATTTTTGGCTGGGGAATCTGATTTAATAAAAAGTGGGATTCCAGCTATCATAAATATGACCTTTTTTGAAATCTGAGCGATCTCTTTATTTGCAGTAGCTAAGTAATACCTGTATTTTCTGCTTTCTGTTTCTACTGGCACAATTCCTAAGCCCACTTCATTACTTACAACAACAATTGTACCTGAAGCATGTGAGATTGCCTTTTTTAAAACCTGAACCTCTTTTTCTACTTCAGCCCCTTCGAACATGAGATTATTTATCCAAAAGGTTAGACAATCCAGAAGGATAACAGAATCCGCCTCCGAAAACTCATTTATTCTTTGTCCTATATACAAAGGCTCTTCCACTGTAATCCAATCAGCACCTCTCTCTTCTCTATGTCTTTTTATTTTCTCTCTTGTTTCGTTATCTACAGGCAAGGCAGTAGCTAAGAATATCTTTTTTTTGAAACTTTTACATATGCTTAGTGCATAACTGCTTTTCCCACTTCCTGCCCCACCAAGAATTAATATACACTCAGCCATTTATATCACCCTAATTTTATATAGCTATCTGCAATTATGCGAATAACTATTAAAAAATTGTTTTCCTTATTATATTATATAATATCAAATAATCTTGCGGAATAAAAACATATTTTCTCTTTTTTCTACAACTTCCCTCTTCTTGAAAAGTTCTTTATAAGGGACTTTTTCTCTCTTAATTAAGACAAGTACTTGTCTTAGGGAACTGGGAAAGGGTGGTGAGTAGGTTAGTTCCTGCACCTGGTGCAGGGGCTCAAGGATAGTCAAAAACCGCCAGGTGGGGCTGACCATCCTGAAGAGGTGGAATACAAATACCCCACCCAAAATTGCACTAATGTGCGGTTTTGTTAACCAGGTCAAAGGCGAGGTTAGTTAATTGTTGACATAATACAGAATACATGTTTATTTATAAATAAAATTAAATTGAAAGGAGGAATAGAGATGAAAAAGAAAGAATTGCTGAGCATGCTGCTAATCTTGAGTTTGTTCCTTTTCTTAAAAGGAAGCATGTGGGTAAATGCAAATGATAATTCTCCCCCAGCAGAGGTGATTATTAACAATACAGGCTATCTAAAAAATAAAAAAGGTGCTGTTAAGTTTTTGCATGAAAGACATGTAAAGGAGTACCAGATAGCATGTAAAGAATGTCATCATATTTACAAAAATGGAAAAAATGTTTGGAAAGAAGGAGATGCTATACAGAAGTGTGTAGAATGTCACAGTCCTATAAGGAAGAAAGGGCAAAAACCAATGGATCTTATGCATGCCTATCACAAGAATTGTATGGGGTGTCATAAAAAGTTAGCAAAAGAAGGAAAAATAAGTCGATCTGAGTATAAAAAATTGAGAAAATGTAACAGCTGTCATGCTAAAAAGACTTCATAGTTAAAAGCAGGGTTGATTCTTCTGACTACCAGATAATCTGGTAGTCAGAATGAATATCTTTTCTTACCATATGAGGACTTTTACCCAACCTTCCACTACCTTTTTCTCATTTACAAAACAATCAATATTTATCTTATATCTGTTTTTTTCAGAATCTGCCTCTTGAATTACCCCCTTTATCTCGACCTCATCTCCTATCCTTACAGGGGCTATATAAACAAAATATGTTTCCAGGATAACCACAAGTCCTGGCAATCGTGCCAATGCAGCAGAAATTAGACTTGTGGTAAGCATGCCATGAACTACTCTACCTTTAAACCTTGTTTGCAAAGCAACATTTTCATCAAAATGGATTGGACTGAAATCTCCAGAGATAAGTCCAAAAAGCTGAACATCAACCTCTGCTACTCTTTTTTTGTAAAAGAATTCATATCCCTCTTCCAGCTTTCCACCAAACTTCTCAAATCTCTTTATTTCACCACCCATGTTAATATACAATTTTTCTATATCCATTGTATTTTCCTCTCTTTATCTTATTATGACTATAGGTCTGGGGGCAGTTGAAATCAATTTTCCAAACACGTTTCCATCCTTCCAACCAAGTACTACAGAAGCATGATCTTTCAACTCTCTATTTATTTCTTCTACAACAGGACCTGCTACTATTTTTGTGTCGATATCCTTAATACCCATTGCTTCAGCAATGGCTTTAGCCTTATTTAGTATTTTCTCTGCTTCAGCTTTTCTGAGATTATAAACATAAGTATCTGGGATCTCATCATAGTGCACCACATCTTCCAGTACATGAAGTAAAGTTATATGAACATCTGCTTTCCCAGCAAACTGACTTGTTCCCAAGACTGACTTTTCACTTGCTTTTGAATCATCCACAGCTACAAGAAGCCTCATTTTCTTATCACCCTTTTCAAGGGGTATTCTCTTTTCTTTTTCTATTGGTCTGATAACCACAACAGGAAGATGAGCGTTTCGCACCACTTTATCCGCTACACTTCCAAGAAAGAACCTCTTAAAGGTGCCAAATCCTCTTGTTCCTACAACAAGATAGTCAAAATCATTTTCTTCTCCTATCCTAATAATCTCCTCTGTGACAGGACCAACAGCAATCATGGTTTGCACATCAGTGGCTCCGTTGGCTTCTGCCAATTTTTTGAACCTGTGTAATAGTTCTTTTGCCTTATCTGTTTTTGGTTTATAAGCTAAGTCATCCGGAAGTTCCTTATAACTTTTTATATCATCAATTACATGAAGCAATGTAAGTGATACCCCTGTTTCTTTTGCAAACCTCGCTGCTAATATAACAGCCCTTTCTGAGTGAGCAGACTCATCAACAGCCACCAATGCCTTTGCCATTGTTTCTTTTTCATTCATATATTCCTCCTTAAGATCTTTTTACTATCCAATCTACTGCCTGTGGCCATATCTTTTTATGAGAGCTCCTGCTCACAGTGAGCCCAACATGACCTTTATCAGAGACAAGTAGCTTCTTGTCCTTGCTCGGGATCTTTTCAAAGAATGGCAGAGTAGTCTCAGGAGGTGTAAGATTATCTTTTTCTGCTATAATGGTTAATACAGGCATGGTGATATTATTTAAATCAACTCTTTTTCCATCCAGCTCATATTCTCCTCTTATAAGCTCATTTCTGTGATACCATTTAGAGATCTGTTCTTCATATACATATCCTGGTACTGCTGGAGAATCAAAGATCCAGTGATCCATATAAAAGAAATCTTTAATCAGCTTTTTATTTTCCACATTATCTATGACATTCAAGTACTTAAGTCCTAATTTTACCGGTTCCACCAGCAAAAAGGATATATTAAGCAGCTCTCCTGACATATTTCCCAATGCTCTTGAGATCTTAACTGGATCTATATGCATTGCCCAAAGACTAATAGTATTTTCTGTATGAAAATTCACAGGTACAGCTTGAAGAACCAGATTTTTTATCTTCCCAGAATTAAATGAAGAGTAGATTATTGCCAGAGTTGCCCCCAGACAATATCCATGAAGTGTGATATAAGGAACCCCCTTTTTGTTTCTGATAAAATCTACACAGAAATCTATATAATCTATGTAGTCTTTTATTTTAAAAAACTTATCAGACCTTTTTGGATAGCCCCAATCTATCATCCACACATCTAATCCTGCATTTATAAGTTTTCTTACCACACTGACTTCTTCATAAAGGTCCATTATAAAGGGTCTGTTTATGTAAGCATATGAAATAAGGACAGGAATTTTATATTTTGCTTCCCCTTTAAAATGCATAAGACTGAAAAGCCAATCTTTATGGACAACATCAAATTCACAGCTCCAGGGCTTAAATTCTACAAGAAAATTGTCTATCATTTTAAATCACCCCCTGTCCGCTTTCTGCTCTTTATTTTCCCGCCATGTTCCTTTTGATCCTCCAGCTCGTTTATCCTCTTTTCTAGTTCTATGATCTTTCTTCTAAGTTCCATTATTCTTTTGTGTGCTTCATCCACATGTCCCACTGTAGCAAATGGATTAATAGGATTGTTTTCGAACATCTCCTCAAAAAATCTCCTGGTCCTATAGAGATAATCCATAAGATGGGAGACCATATTGCCCTGGACTTCCAAGTATCTCTTTGATCTGAGAAGAGAATCAAATTTTTGATTTGAAATGGCTATAAAGGCATTTCTAAATGATTGAAAGCTATCAAATCTTTTGGAATTAGCAATTTCTATGAATTCTCTTATAGCAGTTTTATATGTGTTCCTTATCATATCCTTGAATTCCATATAATAACCACTAAACTGTTCCCATTCATCCAGTGCATTAAGGAGATACTGAGTAGTCTTTTTGGTAAGTATAAGAGGATAGTCAGTATAAACTCTCAATTCTTCCACATCTAAGAGATAATAGTGTCTATAATAACGTTCAAGTTTTTCTCTCCAGCTTTCTCTAAAACCATCTATCATGCTTTTCACAATAGGTGGAGTAGTTATTCCCAAGGAAAGCTCAGTCATAATGCTGAAATGTGAAAAAAGGGAGTCTATAAAGTCTCTCCATGCTCTTATAAGTTCCCATTGATTCTCTAAGGATTCCAGAAGTTCTGGAAGAGGCAGAAGAAGCCTCAGCTGTCTGAAACCTCTTAAAGTTATTTCCAAAGGTCTAAAGAAAAATCTGAATACTTCTTCAAATAGTGCCTCAAATCTTTCACCATAGCCTAAGCTTTTTCCAGAGGCATGCTCTTTCCACAGTTCTTCTAACCTTTCTCTTATAGAGATATTCCTCAGAAGCAATTCAAAAGATTCTTTGGGTAGAGCTTTAAATAACTCTAACAACTCTTCTCGCCTTAATTCTTCCATCTTCTTGTCTCCTTTAGCGTGCGAAACAGATCACTTTTTTGCACCCTCTGATGGAGTTGCTCTCTTTCCAAACTCTACGATTCTGTCAAATATCTCATCAGATTGTTTTTCCAATTGATCCATAAGTTTTTTAAAATTCTCAAATACCCTTGACTGGGATTCCATGTAAAGACTCATAGATTTTTTTATATTTTCTGACAACTCAGATGGAAGAAACTGTCTAACATAAAGCTCATACATACTCGCAAAGCTATCCATAGCCAGCCTTGTAAGCTCGAGATTGGTTTTTCCAATAGAATATCCCATCTTGTAAAAGGCCTTCCATGATTCCATAAAATCCTTAAATTCCATCTTTCTTACCTCCTCTTATATTTTCTGTTGCAGATTTTAGAATCTATTTATATATTTGGCTATAGGTTATATGCCTTATTTTTATAGGCAATGTTCCCGACTAAAACGGGAATCCCTTAGGGAATATGAACAAAAAAGAGTTTTTCTTTGCCTATACCATAGCTCATGAATTAAAATCTCCTGTTATCACCTTGGATGGATTCTTAAAAGCTATGATTGAAGATTATGGAGAAAAAATACCTGCCGGTGCACTAGAATACATTAATTACATGAATCAAGCAGTAAAAAGATTAAAAGCCATTATAAATGATGTATTGGTCCTTTCTCAGCTCTCCTGTGAAGAAAAAAAAGAAGAATTTCCATTAAAGGATATGGTGAAGGATGTCATTTTAAAAATGAGCTCATCTATTCAGCAAAAAAAGATAAAAATAGAGCTTCTGGATGATCTTCCTATCATATATGGAAATAAAAAACAGATTCAACTTTTGATGTTAAATCTTATATCCAATGCAGTGAAATACATAGGTAAGGAAAATCCTGATCCTCAAATCCAAATAGGGACAAAATTAATAAATGGAAAGCAGGTAATATTTGTAAGAGACAATGGCATAGGAGTAGACAAAAATTATCATAAAAAGATATTTGACATATTTCAGCGAACCCCTAACGCAAAAAAAGAAGCAGAAGGTACAGGGGTAGGGTTATTCATAGCAAAAACCATAGTTGAAGAACACAAAGGAAAGATTTGGGTTGAATCAAATTCCCAACGGGGTTGTACATTTTTTGTCTATATCCCGGGAAAAGAGGATGGATCAACTTAGAATAGTAATAATAGACGATGAAACTCCCCACCTTGTACTTATGAAAAGATCTATATTAAAAGAGATCCAGAATGCAATCACTGATTGCTTTCAAGAACCAAAACAAGCCTTCTCTTTTATAAAGAAAAATCCTCCAGATTTAATAATAACAGATTATCTCATGCCAGATATAGATGGATTGGAACTTATAAGAAGGTTAAAACAGGAAGAAATAGATGTGCCTGTAATTATGATTACTGGTCATGGTGACGAGTATGTGGCTGTAAATGCTATGAAACTTGGGGTAATGGAATATCTGG